>CAYTJI010000130.1:0-5941 GCA_964438065.1 uncultured Desulfobacteraceae bacterium
ACATAAATTTTCCCATAACTCGCTAATATTAAAAGCATAACTTCCTTTTTGAAAACAGTTTATGCAGGTTTTAGGTTTCAAGTTTTTTCAGCCATTCTTACTTGATTCCGAACCCGGTTGATGCAGATCACGCCTTGCGGGTTTCACGGATCCGATCCTCAACACGCATGGGTTCCGCAGGGTATATGTCGCCGCCTCCTCCGCCGTCATTTTCAATAAACTGATCATGCACCAGCATGGCGGACAGGATCGCCACGATCCGCATGTTGTCCGTGTTGCTCATTTGCATGCCTTTTGTGCGGCGGCACTTGGCGACGAATCGGAGCACGGCGTCCGGCCTGAATATTCCCGCTCTTTTCAGGCTGTGTTCGCTCAACAGATCATTTACCCAGTCCATCTGTTTCCCGTCGAAGAAACCGGCCGCATCCGGGGCCCTGTAGGGCTGTTTGGGACGCTTCAGGATGGATTCCGGGAGGATGTCCCTGAAGGCGATTTTCAACAGGTGCTTTTCATCCAGACCCAGCAGTTTGTGCCTCGACGGGAGCCCGTTGGCAAAATCCACAAAATCACGGTCCAGAAAAGGGAAGCGGCCTTCCACGGAGTGGGCCATCAACATTCTGTCTCCCTGGGCGGACAAAATGTATCCGGAGAGCAGAGACATCATTTCCAGCCACTGGGCGCGGCACAAGGGGTCCCAGCTCTGATGTGTGTGTGGCAGCCTTGACAGAAATTCATCTATGACGTCGGTGCGATCCATTTCTCTGCACAGATCCGGATTCAGCAAGATCCGTATCGCGGAAGTTGTCTCCCACCTGGGTCTGTGGGAAAAGCCGGGATCTGAGGGATCCAGCCCTTTTCCGAAAAAAGACCGTGCAAATGCCGGCGCACGGCTGGGCGTGCGGGCCATCCATGGATACAGGCGAAGGAAGATATTGGCCCTTTTCCTTGATTCAGGGCTCCGGGCAAGGAAAAGTCGGACTTTGGCCTCCCTGTAAATGTCATAACCCGCCAGAACCTCATCAGCGCCTTCTCCGGTGACGACAACCTTGAATCCGGAATCGCGGACAAGTTTTGAAAGAAGAAACAGGGGGGCCGGGGCAGTGCGCAGGATCGGGCGTTCGGCATGCCGGATCACTTCCGGAAACACGCTTCCAATGTCCTGATGAGACACCACGACTTCTCTGTGATCAGCCCCCAGCCTTGATGCCATTTCCGTTTGAAATGACCCTTCATCGAACTCCGGATCCGTGAAACGGATCGAAAAGGTCCTGAGAGGGGCATCCGTGTAATGGGTGACCACCGCAGAGGTAATGGATGAATCAATACCCCCGGAAAGGTAGGCCCCGACAGGGACATCACTCCTCGTAAACCGAAGCCGGGAGGCGTTTACGAGAAGCCTTCTTAACTTTCCGGCATATTCTTCCTCGGCCAGAGGGGGTTCTGTCCCGGCACGGGGAAATTGGATCGACCAGTACGGCCTCGTGGTAAAATGACCGTTTTGCAGAACCGCGAAATGCCCGGGCTGGAGTTCACTTATGCCTCTGAAAGCGGTTCTCGGCGCGATTGGGCTCCAGAAAGTAAAGATCTCTGAAAGTCCGTCCGGGTCAAATTCGCGGACAAACCGGGTGTCGGCGAAGATGGCCTTGATTTCCGATGCGAACACACACCGGTTGTGGTCCATGGCATAGTAAAGGGGCCTTATGCCGTGGCGGTCACGGGAGAGGATAATTTTGCCGTTCGGGATATCCCACAGGGCCAGGGCCCACTGCCCGTTGAACCGCTCGAAACACGATGTGCCCCATTCTTCATAGGCGTGGACAATAACTTCCGTGTCACTCTTGGTTTTGAAGACATGTCCGCGCAAACGAAGCTCGGAGGCGAGTTCAACAAAATTGAATATTTCCCCGTTGAACGTGATCCACACGGAGCCGTCTTCATTGGATAGCGGCTGTCCGCCGGTTTCCAGGTCAATGATTGAAAGCCGGGTGTGGCCCAGCGCTACCTGCCGGTCACGAAAGTACCCGCTGGCGTCCGGCCCCCGGTGACGGAGTCTGCCCATCATACGCATCAGCGTATCCGTATCCGGTGGCGGGCCGTCCGCAAGATTAATGATGCCGCAGATTCCGCACATGGTCGTTTCACCCCTGGTTCTTTTCTTTTATTGTTTTCAGCCTGTTTCGCACGAATTGTTCTGTCGCCTGGTGGGTGCCGAGATTCCTTTCACAGATGTCTTCGTCAGATAAAAAGATGCCGAACACGTCTTCAACAAAAAGTGCCACTTCCAGAAGCGCCGCTTCATCATTTTGGGCGTCTTTCCGGATATTGCTGAATTCTCTGATGCGTCTGTGGATCTCTTCTGAATTCATTGTGCGGACCACACTCCGAACGGGTTGATTTTCCAGTAGTTCCAGACCCCTGGAGACCTTCGAAAAATAACCGATTCTATGCCGGATCCAGTCGAAGATCGCCCTCTGACACGCGGGAGGCACGGCGAAAATTATAACCGCAGGAATATACTGAATAATTCGAGGATTAAAATTTGAGCCTAACGTCGAGTTGGTGCAAAAGTGGTCGTTTTTCAAAGGTCTCCCTGCACAAACCCGGGTTTTTCCCCTGATGAGGGTAGACAGACACAGGGACCCGGCCTTCGGTTTTTCATCCAGAGAGGCATTGTATCGCTTATGACGCAAAATGACAACCGGGTTGTGCTGTCCGGGCGGCAACGGGTTGTGTCCTGCCCGCCATTGAAGGCTCATGCGAAAACAGTTGATAAAAAACAGGATTGGAATTATCCTACATTTTTGTATTTTTGAAACAACCCCATGACCATGTGCCCGTTGTCGGGATGACGGAACTCCTTATTATCATGAATGCAAACCGGATCAGACCGAAGCCGGACCAGATCGCATGCCTCTATGAGATCAGCAATGCAATCCACGCGACGCTTGATCTGAAAAAATCCCTGTACCGGGTGCTGCACCTGCTGGCGGAGCATCTTGGAATGAACCGGGGCTCGATCTCCCTGCTGAACCCGGAGACATCGGAGATCCACATCGAAGTCGCTCACGGGATGTCTTCCACTGCCAAATCGAAAGGGCATTACAAGCTGGGCGAGGGCATCACCGGCCGTGTGATAGAGACCGGGAGACCGATCGCCGTACCGAAAATAGGCGATGAACCCCTGTTTCTCGACAGAACCGGTGCGCGCAAAGGCATTGACAAATCCGGGATCTCTTTTATTTGTGTTCCGATCAAGGACGGGCGGACCGTGGTCGGCGCCCTCAGCGTGGACCGTATCCAGGACGCCGGCTCGCTGGAAGAGGATGAGAGGCTTCTGGAGATCATCAGCAGGCTGATTGCGCAGAAAGTGGCCATGCTTGAAAAGATCCAGAGGGAAAAGCAACAGCTCAAAGAAGAAAACATTCGCCTGAAAAGAGAACTGAACAGAAAATACCGTTTCACCAATATCATCGGAAACAGCCGGAAGATGCAGGAAGTATTTCATCTGATCACCCAGGTGGCCAAGAGCAATGCAACCGTGCTCCTGCTGGGAGAAAGCGGGACGGGGAAAGAAATGGTCGCCAATGCCATCCATTATAACAGCCTCCGTTCGGCCAATCCGCTGGTCAAAATCAACTGCGCCGCGCTTCCGGAAAATTTGATTGAAGCGGAACTGTTCGGCTATGAAAAGGGCGCATTTACCGGTGCGGTGCGACAGAAAGAGGGCAAATTTGAACGGGCCAAGGGCGGTACCATATTCCTGGATGAAATCGGTTCCCTGACGCGTGAAAGTCAGGGGAAGTTGCTGCGCGTTCTTCAGGAAAGAGAGCTGGAAAGACTTGGGGGAACCAAAACGATCAAGGTCAACGTCCGTCTCATTGCCGCGACAAACCAGGACCTTGCCATAGCCGTGGAAGAGGGAAGATTCCGGGAGGATCTCTTTTACCGTCTCAATGTTTATCCGATTTATCTGCCCCCGCTGAGAGAGAGGGAGGCCGACGTACTTTTGCTGGCGGATTATTTCCTGGAAAAATATGCCGATGAGTATGGAAAGGACATCAAGCGGATATCAACCCCTGCCATTGATGCCTTTGTCCGGTACAGCTGGCCGGGAAATGTCAGGGAACTGGAGAATTGCATTGAACGGGCGGTCCTGCTGTGTGATGACCAGGTCATACGGAGCTACCACCTGCCGCCCACGCTTCAAACCGCAGAGGAAACCGGTACGCATCAGACACAGTCGCTGAAAGACGCCGTGGAGACATTTGAAAGGGAGTTGTTGATTGACGCACTCAAAAGCAGCCGTGGGAATATGAGAAAGGCGGCAATGGATTTGCAGACCACGGAAAGAATTTTCGGGTACAAGATAAAGAAATACGGCATAAGCCCGAAACAGTACAGATAAGGGTCATCTGCTGAGGGGCGTGCCCGGGTTTCCAGGTTCATGTCCCGACGGCGTTTATCAGTGGCGGAGAATGTGTCATCCGGAGGAATCCCATGATCCGGCGAATTCTTTTTGTCATGAGTTTGTTCGCGTTCTTGTCTGTCTTGCCATCCGCATTGCCGGCAGGAATGTCTGGGACAAAAAAGGGCATGGACCCTGTCACTCGTCTCAGACAGGAGCAGCAGGCGGCGCGGGAAAAAGAACTGCGGGCCATAGGACATTTGAAAGAGAAGATCCGGCATCTTGAAACCGAGTTGGCCGGTCTGGATGCCGGTTTGAACCGGTTCAAGCGTGCGGGGGCCGTCACCCGGGACGCGCTGGATGAAATGGTGGGCCTGGTAAAGGCAAAGGAGAAGTGCGAAAAAGAACTTGCCGGACTGAAAAAAGACCTGTCGGACAAAGAAACCCGGTTGGAGATAGAAGACGCCAGGCGCCGGGAGGAGATGGAAACCCTCAAGGCGGATCTGAAAAAGGATGAACGCAGACGGCGTATTGCGGCCCTGAAGCAGGATGTGCGGAAATACCAAAGCATAATCTCATCCCCATCGGTCAGAGATATGGGCATCAAGGCCTCCGCCTGGAAGGCCCTGGCAGCCAAATACCCGAAAGAATCGAAAGACCTCGCTGTCGGGGATCTCAGGGAATTGCAGTTCAGGGTGAATTTCGGCGGGATCACCAATTCCATGGGCATGCGTTTTGTCCTGATACAGGCGGGCAAGTTCAGGATGGGGAGTCCGGCAAAGGAAAAGTACCGAAGCCCCGACGAGACGCGCCACAGGGTTACAATCAAGAGATCTTTCTATTTGCAGACCACTGAAGTCACCCAGGGACAATGGATTGAGATCATGGGGAAAAATCCTTCCGTATTTAAAAAATGCGGGAAAAATTGCCCGGTGGAAAATGTTTCGTGGGACGACTGCCAGACGTTTATCCGGAAGCTGAACGAAAGGGAGCATACCGATAAATACAGACTCCCCACGGAAGCGGAATGGGAGTATGCCTGCCGTGCCGGTAAGAATTCCGCTTTTTCAAACGGGGGCATTTCTGTCAGCGGTTGCAGTCGCGACCGCAACCTGGACAGGGTGGGCTGGTACTGTGCCAATTCGTGGCGGCAGACCCACCCGGTGGCCCGGAAGGAGCCCAATGCCTGGGGCCTGTACGACATGCACGGGAATGTGTGGGAATGGTGCAGCGACTGGTACGGGCCGTATCCGAAGGGTCCGGTCGTCGATCCGAAAGGGGCGCGCTACGGCCCGAAGCGGGTTATCCGCGGCGGCAGTTGTCTGAATTACGCGGAGAAATGCCGATGTGCGTACCGGTTGAGCTACAAGACGAACATCCGGATGAAAAATATCGGGTTTCGTGTAGCCAGAACACAATAAGTCCGCAAAGATTGCGCTGTTCATGATTGGTGAAATGTATTTGGCTCCGAACAGACCCTTCCGGATTACCTTCTTTTTCAGCAGGTATGGTATGGGGCATCATATCGGCTTTTCG
>CAYTJI010000131.1:0-5905 GCA_964438065.1 uncultured Desulfobacteraceae bacterium
GCCGAACGAAGGGCTGTCAGCCTGTCCAGGACAACGGGTTCCGGTCTCAGCTTGAACCCTCTCAAACGCGCCAAGAGCGTTTCCACGGCATCTCTTTTCGTGCAGAACCGTCTGTAGTCATCATCGGATACCAGGCCCAGACCACGGCCGATATCCCGGAGCCTGAAGTCCGCATTGTCTTCCCTCAGCAGGAGCCGGAATTCGGCCCTGGAAGTAAACATCCGGTACGGTTCACCGGTCCCTCTGGTCACCAGGTCGTCAATGAGAACCCCGATATAGGCCCGGGACCTTTCCAGTATCAGGGGATCTTCCCCCCGAATTTTCAGAACCGCATTAATCCCCGCCATCAACCCCTGAGCAGCGGCCTCTTCATAACCCGAGGTGCCGTTTATTTGACCTGCGTGAAAAAGCCCCCCGATCCGTTTGGTCTCCTGGGTGGGTCTCAGTTGCACGGGGTCGATATAGTCATATTCGATGGCATAGCCCGGTCTGACGATCTCCGCTTTTTCCAGACCCGGTATGGACCGCACCATGTTGATCTGTACCTCAATAGGCAGACTCGTGGCGATGCCATTGGGATACACCTCGGTCGTATCCAGTCCCTCGGGCTCAAGGAAAATCTGGTGACGTTCCTTTTCAGCAAAACGCACGATTTTGTCCTCAATAGACGGACAGTACCTGGCGCCCACCCCTTTGATAACCCCGCTGAACAGCGGGGAATATTCCAACCCCTGCCGGATAAACGCATGGGTGGCTTCAGTTGTATGGGTGATATGGCAGGGCACCTGGGGGAGGGGCAGCGTACGGGTCGAAAATGAAAATGGCCTCGGATGCCTGTCTCCGGGCTGGACAGTCAACCCCCCGTAATCAATTGTGCGGCCGTTCAGCCGCGGTGTCGTGCCGGTTTTGAAACGACCCAGCTTGAAACCCAGTTCCTTCAACTGTTCCGGAAGACGCTCTGCCGACGGGTCACCCATACGACCTGCCGGGAAATGGTCCGGGCCGATGTGAATAAGCCCCCGCATAAAGGTACCGGTGGTGAGAATGACCGTTCTTGAGAGGAATTTCTCGTGGATCTGTGTTTCGACCCCGAAGACCTTCCCGTCCCTGATCAGCAGCCGCTCCACCATGGCCTGCCGGATATCCAGATTGGGCTGGGATTCCACAACCGATTTCATGCGTCTCCGGTAAAGATCCCTGTCGTTCTGGGTCCTGGACCCCTGTACGGCCAGGCCTTTCCGGGTATTGAGCCGCCGGAACTGAATGGCTGTACGGTCAGCAATCTTCGCCATCTCCCCGCCCAGGGCATCGATTTCCCTGACCAGATGCCCCTTTGCCAGCCCGCCGATTGCCGGATTGCAACTCATGGCGGCGATATGATCCAGGTTGATGGTAAGAAGAAGTGTCGGATGCCCCATCCTGGCAGCGGCCAGGGCTGCTTCGCATCCCGCGTGCCCGGCGCCGACCACAATCACATCATATCTTTTTTCACATATGGACATAATGGAACCGCGTGTACGTTCTGAATGATTCATTATACCGTATTGTGGTGCTTCTTCAAAGCAACATCTCGCCGGAACTTCCGGGATGTTCCCCTTTGAATATAAAACCGGTTGAAATTTCAGATAATATCTGTATATTGTTTCTGTACCATGAACGGAATCCATCGTGAAATTCCCGAAAGTGCGTCTCTGCCCTGCAGGTGGATATCAAGAACCCGGGAAGCGGTACTTCCTCGAAAAAGATCTTCGATAGGGTCCATCCATAAATGAAATTCGGGCACGGGTAAATTTCCGCTCCGGAAATGCGAATTTTTGCGCAAGGCCGGGGAAATCAAGGGATTATGCGGAAGCGTACATCCGGTACGCCGCACCCATACAAGGCGGGCAAGTGATCCCGCGGATTGACGCAGGGATTGCGGAAAAAGGCCGTTTCTGGGTGGAAACTCGATAGGATCCCGGCGTTTGTTGCCGTGCTGCCTGTTTGATGAGTGCTGCGAAACCATCAAGTTTCCTTCAAACACCATTCGGAAAAGGAGGGAAAAGCATGGAAATCAAATTCTTGAACCGCAACATATTTCAGCGTATTTTTGGTATTCCTGCCACACCCAAATTCAACCACCCGGATTGCTGGCACTTTTCCGACGGGAAATTGACCGTTGACCTGAAAAAAGTCCCTGAACTGGACAAGCCCGGGGGTGCCATTCGAGTGGAAGGGCGCGACCTCCCCCGTCGGATACTTGTCGTTCACGGTGAGGATGGGAATTATCACGTATTCCAGAACCGTTGCACCCACATGGGCCATCGTCGGCTGGACCCGGTCCCGGGAACAAACACGGTTCAGTGTTGCAGCGTGAACAAGTCCACATATGACTACGCGGGAACAAAAATCCACGGTCCGGCTCCCAAACCCATCACCACTTATCCGGTCATTGTTGAAAACGACAAGTTAATTGCAAGCCTTTCCTGAATATGGGGACGGCGAAAGCCGACTATCGGCGGCACCTGTATCTTGTCGAAAGCACACTCCATGAATTTCCTGGACCGGACGATCATCTGCTTCTACCTCTCCGGCATGGTTCTTTACGGCATGTATCTCGGGCAGGGCCGGAGGGAGCAGGAGGATTACTACGTCGGCGGTCGCAGGCTCCCGTGGTGGACGACCGGCATTTCGACAATGGCCACGCAGACATCGGCGATCAGCCTTATCTCGGTGCCTGCCTTACTTCGCTGCCGACACCCCGCTTGAAACAGGAGGGATTGATTCATGCCATCCAAGGCCCTTGAAGTCAATATTGCCACGAGCCGCGTCAAAGTGACTGTCGACCGGAAATACATCACCCTGAAAGAGATTATGAGCAAGTATTACGGGATGCGGGAAGGGCTGCAGACCTTCCTTGAGGAACTTTGTCACCCCTACAAGAACTGGGATTTTATTGTGCAGGAGGCGAGATCCTATTGTCTCAATTATTTCCATGTCATCAAAAGCCATCCCGACGGGCCGGAGGCTGCCTGGCTATATATCGACATATTTTTTCAGGCCCTTGAATCTTCCGCAGCCGAAACGGTCAGGATTAACGCAACGGACAATCTTCTGCTCTTTATCCAGAAAATCATCAAGGACGCCGGCGTCGAGCTTCCCTCCTTCTGTCCGATTCTGGATCAGGCTTTTGATCGAATCGGAACCAGCCCCGATCAAACATTTTTTTTGTTCGTAAAGAGCTATTATCAGCTGAACCGAATTGGAAAGGACTATGGGGCATCTCTTTCCCCGGAATATGATGTGACGGCTCTCAATCGCCTCCTGATCCGGTACTACCGGCACACCTATGATTACTGGCTCGGCCAGGCAGACCCGCTGGACGCGTTTGAAAAAGAATCCCGAACCGATGTTGAGACCCAAACGCTTGCCGATATTTTTGCACCGATCACCCACCGGAAATTGAAGGCATATTATGAAGACCTGAACAACTTTGTCCGGAAATGCGATGAGCGTGCGCAATCCACGCTGAATCAGCTCATTAAATTTCCGGGTTACGGTCAAATCGTCCAAGTTTACAGCAAAATCCCCCAGAAAATTGTCAGAGTCATAAAAGACAATGGCCGCGGGAATCAGTGGAAGCTGATTTCATTGCTCCAGATCATGGATATCTCCGGTCTTTCTTCCATCCATGAGGAAACCCTGAGAGACATCAACCGAACCATGGCATGGCTCATTCAGCATGAAAGTCTTCAGGTGATCAAAAAGTCGCTAGAAAAGACATTTGCGATGCTGAAAAGAAGCGTGGAAAAATTTCCCGGCACCGTACTGAGCTGTGTCCTGAACATGGGACGCGGGGTCTATCACACGGATGACAGCGACCTGGTAAATTTTTTTATCGATTCAATCGTTTCTCTCGGTTTCCAGGCCCCCGAGATCAAGGGTGTGGGAAACGACTGGCAGATCAAGGTCAATCCCGCCCATATCCAGAATATCCGGGTGTGGCTTGAGCTGATCGAACTCAATCCGAAATGGTCGAAAAAACTCCTGTCCTCTTTGGTGATCAATCTTGCGCTGAGCGGTGTATTCATCAAGGATACCGACCTGTTTCCCCGCGACATTACCCAGTTGCTGAACAGTGATTTCGGACCGGTATACAATCTTGTCAAACAGCTTGCCCGTCTCTTTCCGGCCTATTTCAACGATATTGGTGCCGAAGGGAATCTGAGGGATATCTCCACGGAACTGGATGAAATTTGCCAGCGAAAGGATGTCCTGGTTCATTTCTTGAGGAAGCAGTGCCATGTGGAGAGCAGTAACCGGATCATCGGCCTGATGGAAGGTACTCTGAATTTCTGGAAAACCCGTTCCAAACAGGGCGTAAAGGCCTTTGTCCCCCCGGATATCTACGCGCAGATAGAAACAAACGGCCTGTACATTGACGGGGTTCACCGCCTGATCAACCATCTTTTTGCCGATGCCGGAATTTCAAAAACATCCGATCTGCTGCGGATCGAAAAATCCTGCCTGAATTGCTTGAAAAAGGATATCCCGGGGGTCTCGGAACAGGATCGCGCCAGGATGGAACTGGCGATTCATTTGTACCGGCTGCTTTACCAGAAATATTACCTCGACTTTGCCGAGATGGATACCTATCTGGCCAGCCTGGAATCCAGCGGCCTGCCCGATCTCCGGAAGCTGAAAAAAAACCTGAAACAAAAAGACCAAGGACGCAAGCTCAAGGGGCTGTTGAGTTACCTGGACAAGCTGGAGCGGGTCATCCTGTCTTCCGAGGGTTATGAGGTCAGGGAGGACATTTACCGCAAACGTCATTTCACGGTGGATATCCCATCCATGTACGGCAGTTATCACGAGATGAAATTCGACGCGCTGGGTCTGACCTTGCGACTGGAGTCCCTGATCAATGTGCTTTTCGAGGAAGCGGTTGAAAATTTCAATATGGCGGTCATCACCAGGGCGACGATTTCAGAAATCCATGACTACCTCCGCCAGTTTGACTGGGCCTTGAGGCTGGACGGCATTATTTCCATTGAGATGGCCCGGCATCTGGATCTGCTGGCGCACGCCCTTGAAATCCGCAATTTTTCAGCCACGCAATATCTGGATGTATTCCGGGGGTTTTCGCAGGCGGTCAACGACATTGTGAACGATCATTTCAACAATATTCATGAAGAAAACCTGTTGAAGATACTCAACCTGACACCTGTGGAAAGGTTGCTGCCGAAATATCTGCCAAAAGACGCCTCCCTGGACCGTGAGAACCTGGCCCATCGGGTGACAGAGATATTCCTGCGGGAAAGGATTGCCTCGTCCCTGGGTTTACAGCAGCTGGACCTTTTTCTGGGCCGTGTTCTGAAAACGCTTTACCGGCAACTGAATGATCTGCCCGAGGACCGGCTGCGTCTGCTCCTGAGCAGCGATCCCCAGAAATCGGTGACCCCCTTTTTCCCGACCAAAAAAGGCGTGATGGACGTGATCCATCTGGGCAACAAGGGGCTGAATCTGGTCAAGCTGAGAAGCTTCGGGCTTCCCGTTCCACCCGGTTTTATTATTACCACCGAGGTCTTCAGATGCCGGGAAATCATTGACAACTATGAGCCGGCAAAAAAAGATTTTCAGAGGCAGGTCATGCTTGAAGTCGCAGGGCTTGAAAAAATAACCGGAAAAACCTTTGGAGACCCCGAAAACCCCCTGCTTCTGTCGGTGAGGAGCGGTTCCTCCATTTCTCAGCCGGGCATGCTGTCCACCTTTCTGAACGTGGGAATCAATCAGGATATTGTTCAGGGCATGGTCGGCCTGACGGGCAATGCATGGTTCGCCTGGGACACATACCGCCGGTTTCTCCAGTGCTACGGCATGGCCTTCGGTCTTTCAAGGAATGATTTTGACGATGTGATCGCCGATT
>CAYTJI010000132.1:0-5889 GCA_964438065.1 uncultured Desulfobacteraceae bacterium
GGGTGAGGGAACCGTCAGACCGATCCAGGAAATCACGCTCGTGCCCGAAGTGAAGGGAAAGGTCGTTTACACATCGCCGGCCCTCGTCAACGGCGGCATATTCAGGAAAGGGGATATCCTCCTGCGCATCGAGCCCGTGGATTACGAACTGGCGGTTACCCTTGCCCGGGCCAAGGTAACCAATTCCGAGAGTCTTCTTCAGCTGGCCGAACAGCAGTCCGAAGCTGCGGTAGAGGAATGGCGGATGCACTACGACGGTTCTTCCAAATCAGAGTCTCCCCCGCCGCTGGTGGCCAAAAAGCCCCAACTGTCAGCCGCCAGAACCAGACTGAAGGCCGACCGGGCAACACTCAAAAAGGCCCTTCTGGACCTTGAAAGGACTGAACTGAAAGCCCCGTTTGACGGACGGGTGACCGATAAACATGTGGGGATCGGCCAGTATGTGACCCCCGGACAGAACCTGGCCACACTCTATTCCACGAACGCGGTTGAAATTATCGTGCCCATGGAAAAGGGGGATCTGTTCTGGTTCAACGTCCCCGGATTTACCCCGGGAAACCGCCCCGGGTCCCCCGCGGAGGTCCGGGCGCGGATCGCCGGCCGCACACTCTCCCTTCCCGGGGAAGTGGTCAGAACCGAAGGCAGGCTGGATGAGCGGACCCGGATGGTCAATGTGGTGGTGCGCGTGGAAAAACCCTACGACAGGAGGCCGCCCCTTGCGGTAGGCCTGTTTGTCACCGTGGATATCACAGGGCACCATCTGCCCCATGCCGCGGAGATTCCTTTTTCCGCCCTCCGGCAGGGCCATGTGGTCTGGGTGGTGGACCGAACGGACCGGATCCGTTTCAGAAAAGTGGATGTGGCCCGCGTACAGGGAGACACGGTCCTGATCCGGGACGGCCTGCGGACGGGGGACCGGGTTGTCGTTTCCCTGCTCAAGGCGGTCACGGACGGGATGTCCGTCAAGGTCCTGTCCGATGCCAGGGAGATCCGGCCATGAAGAACTTTATTGCCTGGTTCGCCGGAAACCATGTGGCCGCCAATCTGCTGATGCTGTTTCTCATGGTGGCGGGCGCGGTGACCGCCCTGAAAATGAAGGTGGAAGTCTTTCCCGAATTTTCCACGGACCGGATCAGCATCACCACGGAATATCCGGGCGCTTCTCCGGCGGAAGTGGAAAGGGCCATTATCACACGGGTCGAGGAAAACATCGCGGGTCTGGCGGGGGTCAAACGGATCGACTCGACCGCACGTGAAGGATACGCCTCCGTGGTCGTGGAAGTCATCAAGAACTGGAACACCAAAGAACTGCTGGACAATATCAAGGCGGAAGTGGACCGGATCACCACCTTTCCGAAGGAGGCGGAAAAGCCGGTCATCCAGGAGATCACCCGCCGCTCGGAGGTCATTGATCTGGCGGTTTACGGTGATGCTTCCGAGGCGACCCTCAAGGAGGTGGCGACAAAACTGAAGGATGATATTACAACGCTTCCGGGAATCACCCTGGCCGATCTTTTCGGGGTTCGCGACAGCGAAATCCATATTGAAATCTCTGAGAAAACCCTGCGGCGCTACGGTCTCACGCTTGGCCGGGTCGCTGATCTGGTCAGAAGAGGCAGTCTCGATCTGCCCGCCGGCAGTGTCAAAACACCCGCCGGCGAAATATTGATCCGGACCAAAGGGCGCCGGTACTATGCCGCCGATTACCGCGACATCGCCGTAATCACCCGGCCGGACGGCAGCACCGTCACGCTTGGCCAGATCGCGAAACTGACCGACGGTTTCAAGAACGTGGACATATTCGCCCGGTTTGAGGGAAAACCCGCTGCCGTGATTCAGGTGTACCGCGTCGCGGACCAGAATGCCCTTCACGTGGCCGCAACAGTGAAAAAATTTATCGAAGAAATCAAGGGCCGCCTTCCGGCAGGAGTCAAAATCGGTTATTACAATGACATGTCCAAACTGCTGCGCAGCCGTCTCAAGCTGTTGCTCAAAAACATGGCCTACGGTCTGGTGCTCGTCAGCATCCTGCTCGGCGTGTTTCTGAACATCCGCCTGGCCTTCTGGGTTACCCTCGGGATTCCGGTCTCTTTTCTCACCGGGCTGTGGCTGCTTCCCCACTTTGACGTATCCATCAACATGATTTCCCTTTTCGCCTTCATCATGGTGCTGGGGATCGTGGTGGATGACGCCATTGTGATCGGAGAAAACATTTTCAAAAAAAGAGAGATGGGCATGGCGCCCCTGGCCGCATCCGTTGAAGGCACATTTGAAGTAGGGCGCGCTGTCGTATTCTCGGTTTTCACCACGATGGTGGCCTTCTGGCCCCTGCTTCTGGGGACCGGAAACATGGGTAAAGTTCTCAAAAACATCCCGGTCGTCGTCATCCTGGTGCTGACGGGCTCCCTGATTGAATCCATCACCATCCTGCCGGCCCATCTGGCCCGAAGCAGGGGAACATCCATCGGCCGCACCAGCCTGCCGGAAGACAGGAAGCGCATGACCCGCTGGCTGACATCCGTTATCGACGGCCCATACAGCCAATTCCTCGGATTCTGCCTGAAATGGCGGTACGCCACCGTCGCTACGGGAATAGCCCTGCTTTTGCTGTGTCTGGGCCTGTGGCGGGGCGGACGGATCAAGTTCACATTCTTTCCCAAAGTGGAAAGCGACATGATGGTATGTTCTCTGACACTGCCGGCAGGAACCCCGGTGGAAAAGACCGTTACCGTCGTGGATCGCCTGGAGCGCTCGGCAAAAGAGGTCCTGGATGAATTTGACGGGAAACGCCCTCCGGGTGCTCCCCCGCTTTACAAATACACCGTGTCCATCATCGGGATTCAGATCAATGTCCACGGGCCCCACCCCAAGGCCTCACAGACCGGGGGACACCTGGCCCAGGTCTTCGTGCAGCTTCTGGAAGGGGAAAAGCGCCGTGTCAGCGCGGCCCGCCTTGTCAAACTGTGGCGAAAAAAAACCGGCCCCATCCCCGAGGCCGAATCCGTGACCTTCCAGAGCGAACTGTTCAGCGCCGGCAGTCCGATCGAAGTCGACCTGTCCCTGGACAACCACGACCAGCTCGTGCGGGCCGCGGACGATCTGAAAAAGGAGCTGAAAACCTACCCCGGCGTGTTTGACATCAACGACAGCTTCCTTCCCGGCAAAAAAGAAATGCAGATCAAGCTCAAACCGGCCGCCCGGAGTCTGGGACTCACCCTGAATGACCTCGCCCGCCAGGTGAGACATGCCTTCTACGGGGCCGAGGCCCTGCGCCTGCAGAGAGATGAAGACGAGGTCAAGGTCCTGGTGCGGTTCCCTGAATCGGAACGAAAATCACTTATCGATATCGAAGACATGCGTATCCGCGCGGCTGACGGCTCCGAAGTCCCCTTCGATCAGGTCGCCCGGGTGAAAATGGAGCGTGGATATTCCTCAATCGAGCGGACCCAACGCCGCCGGGTGATCAAGGTCACGGCAGACATCGACGAGACCGTGTCGAACGCCAATGAAATCCGATCGGATCTGGTAAAAAATTTCCTGCCACAGCTCCGGAACGACTACCCCGGCCTCCGCTTCACCATTGAGGGAGAAGGAAAAGAGCAGAAGGAATCCCTGACGGACGTGCTGGACGGATTTGTCATCGCGCTGTTCGGCATCTATGTCCTGCTTGCCATTCCGTTCAAATCGTTTACACAGCCTTTTATCGTCATGGCCGCCATCCCCTTCGGCATTATCGGCGCGATTTTCGGGCATATGGTCATGGGCCATAATCTCAGCATTCTGAGCATGTTCGGGATCGTGGGTCTCACCGGCGTTGTGGTCAATGACTCCCTGGTGCTCATTGACGCGACCAACCGCCTCAGGAGCGACGGAACAGACGCCCACGATGCCGTGGCCCGGGCCGGCGCCATGCGTTTCCGGGCGATCATCCTGACGTCCATAACCACCTTTGCCGGCCTCACCCCGATCATTCTCGAGCGCAGTATGCAGGCCCAGTTCCTGATCCCCATGGCCGTGAGTCTGGCCTTCGGCGTGCTTTTCGCCACCGGCATCACCCTGCTGCTCATTCCCTGCGGATACCTGATCATGGAAGATTTTCATGACCTGCCGGCTCGGATCAAAAAGATGGTCTTCGGTCCTGCGCAAGACCGGCAGTTGCGTTGACAGCCGCCATTAAGCGGATATTGGGCAAAAGGGCCATTTATGGATAGGCACTATCTACCCGTAAATTCATGAACAGCCATTTTTTTTGACTCCTGAAGATTTTCCATGTATGATAAAGTACTTTCCGTTCACTCCGACATCTAAAAACGGCGCTCTTCCGAGACCCTTGAAAAACGAGCACGCTTGTGCCGAATCAAGTCGAAGATCCCGGACTATGAGCCTGACCTGTCTGCGTTGCCTGCCTGTCCCGTCCGGACGGCAGGCATGCCCCGGGTTCGTGCAATAGTGGACGCTTTTCAAAGGTCTCAAAGGTCCTCCTTATCATGCAGAAACAACTGGGTTCAGGATTCTTCATTACGCTTCTCGTCTGCTCCCTGGCGCTGCTCCTGGGGCTGCTGTGGTCCTACCTTTCGGCCATCGTGCTCGCTCTGCTTATTGCGAGCGTTTTCTATCCGCTTCATACACGGGTCAAACGGTTTTTCAGGGGCCGCGAGGTCACCGCTTCCCTGTCCATGACCCTGCTTATTATGATCATCCTGATTCTTCCGGTAGGCTGGTTTGTCAGCACACTTTCCAACGAAGCCTTTGATTTCTACAACACGACCCGGAACGCGGTTTCCCTGAAAAAAATTGCACAGCTTCTGGAGAGCGACTCGGTCTGGGCCCAACGGGCCAGAAAAATCGGAAGAATCGCCGGCATCGAATTCACCCCCGAAACCATAAAAACCCTGGCCGGTTCCGTGGGCAAGGAAGTGGGCCTGTTCGTGTATAATCAGGGCCGTGCCATGGCCTCGAATCTTTTCAGCTTTCTGGTTCATTTCTTTCTGATGATGATGACCCTCTATTACCTGTTCCGACAGGGCGTTCAACTCAAGGATTACATCATGGGACTTTTGCCCCTGCCGCGGCCACAGACCGAAAAGGTCGTGGCCACGTTTCAGGCCATGGGCCGGGCCATCATTATCGGAAACGGGCTGTCCGGGATTGTCCAGGGGCTCCTCGGCGGCTTCGGCTTTTTTATCTTCGGCCTGAAATCCCCCTTTCTGTGGGGTACGGTCATCGCCTTCATGGCCTTTCTGCCGGTCATCGGGGCTTCCATTGTTTTTGTCCCGGCCACACTGATCCTGATCCTGCAGGGAAAAACGGCAACAGGTATCGGGTTTCTGGTATACAACCTGTTTTACAGTTCCATCATAGAATACATGATCAAACCCCGGCTGATCGGCAAAGGCATGCAGATGAACTCCCTTCTGGTGTTTATCGGCATCGTGGGGGGTATCAAACTTTTCGGAATCCTGGGGATCATCTACGGTCCACTGATCATAACCATATTCCTGACCCTGGCCGAAATATACAGGCTGGAGTACAAGTACCCGGAAGCAGCACGTTAGGACAAGCTGCCGGAGGGTATGGGGCGGAAGACGGAACAGACAACATCGGAGAAACGGACAGGCAGGCCTATGGTTGATATTCCGAGGATTCGTTTTTTCGCATAACACGGATATTGAGCAAAAAGACCATTTATGGATGGACACGAGATCGCTTCGTCAAAGACATTATGATGAAACCTAAAACCTGCATAAACTGTTTTCAAAAAGGAAGTTATGAGAACGTTGGGCTTGCATGACACGCATCAATTCGAATGCGCCCGTAAAGGCTGCGTTTTTGAAAACAGTTTACCCTCCGGGAGCGCCGATTTTATCCCGCCTGGAGGCGGGACGGCGT
>CAYTJI010000133.1:0-5882 GCA_964438065.1 uncultured Desulfobacteraceae bacterium
AAATTCGCATTTCCGGATCGGCAACTCACCCGTGCCCGAATTTCATTTATGGATGGGCACAAGTTCGGGTACTGATGGGGATAGGAGAAGATCTATTTCCTGAAATTCTTATAATTCGCGACAATTCGATAAATCGCTGATATTTTAAATATAATTTCCTTTTTTGAAAACAGTTTATACAGGTTTTAGGTGTCAAGAAATCACAGGGAACCCATCAGGAGCGTGACGGTTGACAATAGCGGGCGTGTCCGGTAGAGAATGGAAAAATCTCCCGCTTCAAAATCAGGGAATTGTAATGCCTAAAAAGGACCGCTTGCTGCTGTATCTGAAAGAAAAAAGGGATTCCTGGATCTCCGGTGAAATGCTGAGCAAAGAGATTGGGGTGAGTCGATCCGCGGTGTGGAAGCATATCCGGCGTTTGAAAGAGGATGGCTATGAGATTCTGTCCTCCCCCAAAAAAGGTTACCTTCTCAGAAAAGATTCCGAACTGCTCCTGCCGAACGAGATCCGGGAAGGGCTCCGGACCCGGGTTCTGGGGAAACGGCAAATCCATTACCTCAGGGAGGTGGATTCCACCAATCTGAAGGCCAAGCTGCTAGCCGAGAAAGGGGCATCGGAAGGCACCGTCGTGGTTGCTGAAGAACAAAGCGCGGGCAGAGGGAGAAGAGGAAGACGCTGGTTTTCCTCACCGGGTAATGGCATTTACATGTCTCTTATCCTGAGACCGTCTATTTCTCCCATCGGTGCGCCCAGAATAACCCTTATGACTGCTGTGGCGGTGGCTGAGGCCCTTCTTGCCGAGGTCAATTTGGACGTGAGAATCAAGTGGCCCAACGACCTGCTTGTCAGAGGGAGAAAACTGGTTGGAATTCTGACCGAGATCAACACGGAGATGGACGCGGTGAATTACATTGTTGTCGGCATCGGGATGAATGTGAACACGCCGGCAGAAGATTTTCCCGAGGAAATCCGGGAGATTGCTACGTCCATATTCCGGGAGACCGGAAAGCGGTTTTCACGTATCCGACTTGTAAAGGCCTGCCTGGAACAGTTTGAAACCTATTATGAGATGTTCAAGGAGAACCGGTTCCCTGCGATTATTCGCCGGTGGAAAGAACTCGCCCGCATTGTCGGACAAAGGATTACAGTGGACGTGCTGGGCAAGGAATATGCGGGTCAGGTCGTTGAAATCGACGCAGACGGGGTGCTGATCCTGAGAGACGATCGGGGAGGGATTCACAGGATCATATCCGGAGATGTCACCTTGTAGGCGCGCTCATAAAAACCTGGTGCCCATCCATGGGTGAAAACAAACCTAATGCCTTGTGGTTACGGGGTGTTGTGTGGGGGCGGTTATTTTTTTCGTACGCCTTGATCTTGGCCAAATCCCGCCATGACGGGGCTCATTTATGGATGGACACTAACGAATGAACAGGAAGAGCTGAAAGCGAGTTTTGAGAAAATTTTCAATAATGCGATGAACGAAGCCCATCCGGAAAACCACAATGCGGGCGAATACTTCTTTAATCTTCCGCATGGATAATCTCCTTTTGCCATGCATACCTCCTCAAGAGTTTTTGAGGGGCAGTACCCTTGACGAGGGTAATTATCCAGCGTCGCGACTTGATTAAAGCAAGATCCGATGTGGAGGGAATGCGTCGGGATATGCAACTGATCGGTATTAATCCAAATACATTGCAAAGCAGGATGAATAAGATGGAAATTACAAACAGAAAGCGTCCTCAGGCCAATCGGTCGTAACCAATAATATTTCCAGGTTCCTGTGGAATCGAAAGGATAAGATCAAATCCGTCGGGGATAAAATTCCAAGAGGAATCAGACGGTTTCGATATCACTTGACAATATGCAGTTTCGCTCCCGACCTGCGCTTTTTCTTTCCTTTTTGTTCATCCAGAATGGTCAGTAACGCCGCTCTGCAAATCACGTCCGGACGTTCTTCATTTTCCCACAGTGAGGCCTCCGTATAGCCCAAGTCGGCCATTTTCAGAATCACAAGCCGGGCGGAAGTCAACTCCTCGGAATACGGCTGCAACCGGCCAAAAACCGTTTCTCCGTGTTCGGAGAGATAGATCTCGGTCTCACCAAAAATGGCATCCGTTACCACCCTGTTCCCCATGATCATTTCCGATACACAGACATTGAAGGCTTTGCCGGGTTTCAGCGCGAGGATTTCTTCCCTTGTCATTTTTCGTTTTCACCTCCATCCACTCTGACCACATGCGGAGAATCATTCTACTTTAACAAAATGATCTTTTGTTGCTCCGCACAAGGGGCAGTACCACGCTTCCGGAAGGTCCTCAAAAGTGACACCAGGCGCAATTTTCCCCCATCCCGGTCACCCTCCGCAGGGTCATAGACATAACCGCACAGCTCACACTCATACTTGTCCATTGATCAGCCCACCTCGTTTTTCGGCGAATGGTTCAGGGTTGAACCTCTCGCTTCCGAATTATCTACCATCCTTTCCAAAAAATGTCTGTACCAGCTCCCAGCCATCTGCACCCCGGTCGTTCAGGAGATTCACCAGGATGTCTGTCTGATCAGAAGGGACATGTTCCGGACTGCATTCTCCTCTGTCCGAGCAGAAATAGACGAGATGTATCAAATTATCGGCAGGATGTTTGGTGACCTGGTATTCAAACCGTTTCATGACCGCTTCCCTGCATTCAAAAATAATGTGGAATATCAGCCATCTGCAACTTGCGAACTCTTTATTGATGATAACACTTTCTCCGGCGAAATGGAAGAAAAATCAAAAACTGGAACCTAAATCCTGCAAGCGTCGAGTTTATCCCGCCTGGAGGCGGGACGGCGTTGGCAAGGACTTGAAGTATCGTCGTACGTCTGCGCCCTTGCTGCCTTGCACCTGCCTGCAGCAGGCAGGTGCAAGGCAAACTCGACGCTTGCAGGATTTAGGTTGAAGCTGAAATGGCTCAGGGTCGTAGGCGGCTCCTCCTGACATGGTTCAGGGGGTTGACCTTTGATGCGGTCGTCCCATCACGATTTCTTCATGATTGAATCGACCTCTTCTCCCGAAAGCACCTCTTTCTCTTCCAGCTTCTCCGCCAGTGTCTGCAGCAGATCCCGATTCTCACTGAGAAGTTCGCGGACCCGGTCATAACTGTCAGTTATCACCTTTTTCACCTCTGCATCAATCTCGCGCGCGGTTTCTTCACTGTAGTTTTTTTCTTCTCCGTATTCCGTGCCGAGGAACAAAGATGTCTGCTTTTTCCCGAATGTAAGCGGGCCCAGTTTCTCACTCATCCCGTATGAACACACCATGTTTCGTGCCAGCTCCGATGCCCTTTCCAGATCATTCTGGGCGCCCGTGGAGATATCTCCAAAGATAATCTCTTCCGCCACCCGACCCCCCAGCAGGATCGCGATCTGATCCAGGAGTTCGCTCTTAGTCGCCAAAAACTTTTCTTTTTCGGGAAGCTGCAGGGTATAGCCAAGGGCCCCAATCCCTCTCGGGATAATGGAAACCTTGTGAACCGGCTCTCCCGTCGGAACGAGCTCCGCGACAAGGGTGTGTCCGGACTCATGATAGGACACCCGGTGTTTCTCTTCCGGACCCAGGGTGGTCTTTTTTTTCTCCGGCCCTGCAATGACCCGGTCTATGGCTGCTTCAAAATCGGCCATCGCAATCGCATCCCGGTTTAATCGCGCAGCCAGAATGGCCGCTTCGTTGGCAACATTGGCCAGATCCGCGCCCACAAAACCAGGCGTTCTCTTGGCCACAATCTCCAGAGCGACGTCGTCATCAAGTTTCAAACCGGAGGTGTGGATCTTCAGAATATCCACCCGGCCCTGAAGGTCAGGTTTATCCACCACGATCTGTCGGTCAAACCGGCCGGGACGCAGCAGGGCTTTATCCAACACGTCCGGCCGATTGGTTGCCGACAAAACGACCACACCACTGCTGGAATCAAAGCCGTCCATTTCCACAAGCAGCTGGTTCAGGGTCTGCTCTCGCTCATCATGGCCGCTCACGGCAACAGGTCCGCCCCGTTGTCGCCCGATAGCATCCAGTTCATCAATAAAAATAATACAGGGGGCTTTTGCCCTCGCCTGTTCAAAAAGATCACGAACCCGGGCGGCCCCCACGCCCACAAACATCTCTATAAAGTCCGACCCGCTGATGTTGAAAAACGGCACACCTGCCTCTCCGGACACCGCGCGGGCGAGGAGGGTTTTTCCCGTACCCGGCGGGCCGGCAAGAAGCACGCCTTTCGGCATGCGCCCGCCCAATCGCTGAAAATGAGCAGGGTTACGCAGGAATTCAACGACCTCCCGGAGTTCCTGCTTGGCCTCATCGACCCCTGCCGCGTCTTTAAAAGTCACTTTAGGGAGATTGTCTTCATGAATATGGGCCTTGTTTTTGCCGATATTCAAAAAGTTCATGCCTGCTGAGCCCATTTTCCGGCCAAGATACCCCCAGAAAAGAAAGATGATGCCCAAAGGGATCAGCCATGTGAAGATAAAATCTCTCAGAAAATGGTCTTCCACAACGGCTCTGTACTTGACCCCGTGTTGGTCCAGGGCCTTGGCCAGTTGATCATCACGAAGGCGTACGGTAATGAAACGCCGGGGCTTGCCGGTTTTCTGATCCACAATCTTGAGCGTCCCCGCGATTAGGTTCTGTTTGATTACGCATTCGGAGATCTGTCCTGTCTGCAGATACTTCTTAAACTGGCTGTACGGGATTTCCTGCCTTTTTATCTGCAACGAAGATTGAAACAGATAGAAAAGGAAAAACATGACAATAAAATACCAGACAGAAAACGGCCCCTTTCTTTGCCACAGTTTTCTTTCAGGAGGCCTGTTGACCTGAATTTCCGGTTCCTTTGTGTTGATATTAAAATCCGTTTTTTCCATTAAACCTCCTCCGGGGTTCAGGGTAACGCCAAACTCGACGCTTGCAGGATTTAGGTGAAAGATAAAGAAAGCACATGGATTCCAAACAAATCCGGCCCCCCAATTTCCTCAAAGTCAACAATAGGGTCTGAAGGCCGGGACGCAACTATGAAAGAAACGCGGCGAGCAGTACCGCGATGATGGCGTTCAGAAAAATCCCGTCAAATGTCCCGGCGCCGCCGATCGAAGCGACCGGAGCCCCAAGATCAGCAATTTTTTTCAGATTAAGAATATCCGCACCGATCAGGGTTCCCAGAGCACCGCAGATATAGGCCACAACCGGGGCCATGGGATAAGCGACAAGGATGGAAATCAATGCGGCGAATATGGCAGGCAGAAAAGCAGGAAGAGCAATCCCCAACCCCTTGACCGGTCTGGCGAACCGGTAGGTGATAATGGTCATAACCCCTGTTGCAATAGCGGCACTCGCCCACAGCCCGGTTTTGAGAAGCAGATAGACAGATATCAGAACAGGGATAACCGCCCCCCCCAGGTTCACTGCCAGCACTGTCTCCATTTTCCGCCGTTTCGGAATCCGGTATCTGGCCCAGAATATATTAACCGTTTCCTCATCGAACATGGTCTGCTGAGGAATCCGGCTGATGGGGATGTTGACAAAACTGCCGACAAGAGAGAAAAACAAAGCGGAAAACACATACTGACTGGGAATACCGATTTTTGTAAAGGCCAACGCAATCAGGTTGACCTGAACCATAAAGGAAAAAAACAGAATGTAGAAAAAAAAGAATATGACCAGAAAAAGTGTAATCGGGCCGAAAAACATGGTCCCTCCGTAGCAAAATCTCTCTGCCGACGATTACCGGACGCAACAAAGTGTCCGGGCGTTTGTTTTAGGCTTCCGGTGATTTTCCTGATATTCCGTGTGTAACCTAAAACCTGCATAAACTGTTTTCAAAAAATGAAGTTATATTTTTAATATCAGT
>CAYTJI010000134.1:0-5849 GCA_964438065.1 uncultured Desulfobacteraceae bacterium
CCTGCATAAACTGTTTTCAAAAAATGAAGTTATATTTTTAATATCAGCGAGTTATGCGAATGCCGGGCTGACATGTCACACATTGATTGCGGCCATACAGGCTGCGGTTTATGAAAACAGTTTACCCTTCGGGAGCGTCGGGTTTTAGGGGGAACCTGATTTCACCCGTATAACAGAAAGGATGACTTTATGCCAATCATCTTGTTTTCTTCAGACTTTTATGAAAAAGGCAGGCAACTGGCGGAAAAGACGGCAGAAACGCTTGGATACAGATATGTGGACAGGGAAATCCTGCCTTCGGTTGCGGAAAAATACGGCATTGCCGAAGCCAAACTGAAAAGGGCGCTGGATGAAACCCCCACATTGATGGGGATGCCTTCGAAGGCATGGAAACTGTACCTGGCTTATATTCAGGAGGCTGTGCTTGGCGAATTGCTGGATGACAAAGTTGTCTGTCATGGGCTGGCAGCGCATCTGTACGTGCTCGGGGTCTCCCATGTCCTCAAAATCCGGATCCTTATGGACCCTGATGAAAGGGCAAGGGAGGTAAGCAATCAGAATGAGGTTTCTCTTCAGAAGGCCGGGAAAATTGTCCGGCGCCAGGACAAACAACGCAGGAAGTGGTCCCTGGATGCCTTTAACCAGGACGAAACCGATCCCGGGTTATATGACATGGTGATCAATATCAGTCAAATCGCCCCTGACGAGGCCGTGGAAATGATAACCACCGCGACCGGCTACCGGAAATTCCAGCCCATGACCTATTCCATCAAGTGCCTGCAGGACCGGGAACTGGCGGCACGGGTGCGGGCCGCGCTTCTGAAGAGTTTTCCGGATGTCCGGGTGCAGGCACGGGACGGAGCTGTTGTGGTGGAAATCAAGGCTCTGAAACGGGAAAAACGCAGGAAGGCAGCGGCTGTCAAATCCATTGTCGGGGAAATTTCCGGTGTTCATTATGTTGAGGTCCATGTGATCAACGATATATTTCGTCAGGCCGCTGAAAGTTCAAGATAGGAAAAACTACAGACAGATACGGGAGGGGATATCCATGTCTGAAAAACTGAAGGTCCTTCTACTGGATGATGAGCCCATTGTCGGGAAAAGACTCAAGCCCGCACTAACCAAAATCGGCTGCGAAGTGGAAGTGTTCCAGGACCCGCGGGAGGCCGTTGAACGTATTGGGGAAACGGAATTTGATATCGTGGTCACGGACATCCGGATGGATGACATTGACGGTATGCAGGTGCTTGAACATGTGATCAACAAGTCCAGGCGAACAAAAGTAATCATGATTACCGGCTATGCCATGATGTCCCTGGCCAGAGAGGCCATGGAAAAAGGGGCATTTGATTTCATCGCAAAACCCTTTCAGCCCGATGACCTGAGACGCGTTATTGCGAAGGCGGCCGAGGCCCTCGGTTCATCCATTGATTTCGAAGTTCCGAATCAGGATGAACCGTAGCCTCGTGAGGATGAAATGAAATTTGGAAACGGTTCCAACGGCAACGATCAGCCCACACCGGAAAAGACACTGGACGGACGTTTCAACGGCATGGAAGCGATCGCGTCAGCCCGGGAGGCCTTGCTGTCCCGTCGGCGTTTCAGCCTGCGTCTGCAGATCAACCTGGGATTCTTTTTGATTTTTGTTTTCGTGCTGTGTGTTGCCGCGGCCCTGATCATCACCATGTATCAGGTGGAAGAAAGGCTCCAGTTTCTCGAAATCGCAAATGATTATGCCATGGAAATCCAGCAGGCCCGGCGTTTTGAGAAGAATTTTTTCCTTTACGGCACCAACCTGACCGACGCCCTTGAAAATGTTTATGCAGCCAGGGAGATATTCGCCCGTAATTCCGACGGACTCATCAAGATACTGGGCAAACAAGTTCATGACACCATGTTTAATGAAATGGAACGTTACAAAGACCTGCTGGAACGTCTGGGGGAAATGGACCAGACGGGGTTAAAGGGCCCGAAATACGAGCGCCGGAAAAAAGAGATCGAAATCGAGCTGCGGAAACACGGCCACAAGATGATATCTTCGGCTCATGACCTGATCAGCAGCGAAAGGGCCTATGTGTCCAAGGCCATCCTGCGTTCGCGGAACATTCATATCTATTCTCTCATTTTCCTCGTGCTTTTTCTGGCTTCCTACTCCTATTTTCTGAACAACCGGATCCTCGGCCACATCAACCGTTTCACCAAATATGCCCAGCGGATTGCATCGGGCGATTTCACACCCATCGCCCCGACCGGCACGTACCGGGATGAATTCACCGATCTGGCACTGGCTATCAACCAGATGATTCAGGAACTGGAGCATCGCGGGGCGGTGCTGGTCCAGTCTCACAAGATGCGCGCGGTAGGAACGCTTACGGCAGGGGTCGCCCATGAACTGAACAACCCGTTGAACAATATCACCATTACGGCTCACATGCTTCTGGAAGATTATGACGGTCTGCCGGATGACGAGCGGAAAGACATGATCCGGGATGTGATCGACGAGGCCGCCCGATCCAAAAAAATCATCAGCAACCTGCTGGACTTTGCCAGAGAGAGCAGCTCCACCCTGGAACCTCTGGAGCTGGATCGTCTACTTGAAAAAACAATTCGGCTGGCCTCAAACCAGATAAAGCTCTCCGGCATCAAGATTGATTTCCAGGCCACGGAAAATCTCCCCCGTATTCATGGAGACCCCCAGCAGCTTGAACAGGTCTTTCTCAACCTGATCCTGAACGCTATTGATGCCTCTCCGAAAGGGGGCAAAATCCAGGTTCTGGTTCTTCCGGCAGATGAACCCGATTACCTCGCCGTAAAGGTGATTGATTTCGGTTGCGGCATCCCGGAGCACATCCTGCCTTCCATATTTGATCCTTTTTTTACGACCAAAAATAAGGGAAAAGGCACCGGTCTGGGTCTGAGTGTTTCCCAGGGCATTGTTGCCAAACACGGTGGCCGGATTCGTGTGAGCAGTACGGAGGGGGCTGGAACGACTTTTACCGTCACCCTGCCTGTCACCACGATCCCTTCGTCAATCAGCACCGGCAAGGAAGAATCTTTCTACCTAGAACCTGCATAAACTGTTTTCAAAATCAGTGAGTTATGGGAATGCCGGGCTTGCATCTCACGCATCAATTTTTGAAAACAGTTTACCCTGCGGGAGCGCCGGGTTTATCCCGCCTTGAGGCGGGACGGTGTTGGCAAGGGCTCGAAGTATCGCAGTACGTCTGCGCCCTTGCCGCCTTGCACCTGCCTGCTGCAGGCAGGTCTTCGGCAAACTCGATGCTTGCAGGATTTAGGTCCTACCATTTGCGAACCCTCTGCCCTCACGTTCTTTGTGTCACGGTTTTGCGGTCTCTTCACCTACAGGTAGAAACACCGTAAAAGTCGAGCCCTTTCCCTCTTCACTTTCCACGCGGATCGAACCATGATGCTTTTCAATGATCCCGAAACTCACCGACAGCCCCAGACCGGTGCCTTTTCCGACTTCCTTGGTCGTAAAAAAAGGATCAAATATTTTTTCCAGATTCTCGCCGGGGATCCCGACGCCGGTGTCTTTTACATCAATTCGGATGGAATGGTTTTCCCGGGATCCCCTGACCTCCAGTTCGCCACCGTTTGGCATGGCCTGAATTGCATTAAGAAAAAGATTCAGGAAAACCTGCTGCAGGTTATTGTGATGCCCCCTGACCCTGGGCAAGCCATCAACAGACACCATTTTGAACGTGATATTGTTGAGCAACAGCTCGTTTTTTACCAGATCGACCGTAGATTCCAGCACATCCTTTATGGACAGAAGATCGAATGAAATCTCATCTCGATGGGTAAAATCCAGCAGGTTGGCAACGGTAGCCCCTGCCCGCTCCACCTGGGTGTAAATATCCTTTAACATGTCCATCTTTTCTTCCGCGGTCCATTCATTGAAGTCGTTGATCAGTGCCTCGGTCGTCAGGCTGATGTTGTTCAGCGGATTATTGATTTCATGCGCGATCCCCGCGGTCAGCGTACCTATGGCGGCCATCTTTCGCGACTCTACCAATTGATTGCCACGTTCCAGGATTTCCTTCAGCATCCGGTTGATTGCAAGGGCCAGGTCCGTAAACTCATCCTGGTATTTTTTGGCCGGCGTGATCGGAGAAAAATCACCGGCAGCGATGCGGCGCATATAATTCTCAAACCGGTAAAATGGGCGGTAAATCTGCCGGGCGATGAACGTGACGATATAGGTTTCAAAAATCAGGATAAAAACAAGGGCGGCCATGGCGATGACCTTTGATGTGTGCAGCCAGGTATGAATGCGCAAGCGTTCCTGGTCAATCGCGTTGGAGGCATCTGCGACCAGTTCCGCGCCACAGCGTCTGATCTCGGATTCCAGGACTCTCCGCCTGTCGTCCGTGCGGGAAGCGCCCTGCTTTGCCAGGTTGTCCAGACTTTCAAGCAATCCACGATAGCGCTCCAGCGTCCCGGACATGTCTGAAAAGGCATGTGCGCCGAGTATGGATGTGAATTCCTTCTGCGCGCTGTCCAGTACATTCCGGGCACTGTTGACGTGGGTCAGGGCATCGTAAAGGTCGGTTCCGTAGAGGAAGTAGTTCTTTTCAAAACGGCGGGTCTGTTGAATTTCAAAGGCATAATTGCCCGCCTTTTCCAGAAAGTGCTGTTTGGCGCCCAATTTTGCAATGAATATGATTGCGGCAATGGTGATGATACAGATCAGAAGGAATGTCAGCATAAACCCCAGCGCAATCCTGAGGCGTATGCTGAACCTGGGCCTGTGCTTCAGTGCCCTGTCTGCGGACTCAAGATCGGCAGAGGTAGGAGATGAATACTTTTCAGTGGCCCTCATGAGGGTTGTCCCCGCTTCGGGTTCTTGTTGTCGTATTATCTCAATATCAGTACGGAGGATTCACTGCCCCGGATCAGCCTGTTGACCTTGCTTCTTGGAAACACCTTTTCAAGTATGGATTTCTTTCCCATCCACAGGGCCATGAGCCCCCAGCGGGCCTCCTGTGAAATAAAAGAGCCGAGAGAGGAGATTTCAACCAATTCGATCCACGGTTCGATATCCCGGGCCGTGTAATACTTCAGGATGCTGTCCATCTTTTTTTCAACCTCGGACTTCAATCCTTCATCTCCCGTAAAACCGACTATCTCCAGTTTGGCCTGATGGAGAGTCACCATCTGATTGATCATCTCAAGGGATTCCTGACTCACCCGGTCATGGTCCAGACAGCAGACGATCCGCCGCACCTTTTTTTCCTTTTTGGCGACAAGAACCGAACAGGAGGCCTCATTGGCCACCTTCTGCGGAACCATCATCCTGCTCTCCCATGCACATCCATTTTCGCCGTTGCAGCCCAGTACGATCAGGTCGCTGTCCTCTTCGTGAGACTCGGCCAGGATTTCCTTGACCGGGTTCCCGATTCTGATGCGCGCCCTGAGATCCTTTTTGGCACTCTTGGACACATACAGTTCTTCCCAGATGCCCTTCCGGACCTCAATCAGCTCATAACCGAATTCGCGCTGGACATACGGACAATCTTCACCTTTAAAATACCCGAGAAAATCCTCCCGGTACCCGCGAAGCGCATCAGGCAAAGGCGCATCATCCATGTCCCAGAGGGCCGTTGCTGATCCACGGCTGCGGCTCTTTGACACTGTTTTGGCCTGGACCCCCAGGAGCGTTACATCCGCCCATGTGTTTGCAGCCAGCCTGGCCACTTCACCAACCGCATGAGCACTGTAAGGGTTCTGGTCCACAGCAACAAGAATCCTCATGTCGACCTCCATTGAATGATACCTAAATCCTGCAAGCGTCGCGTTTGCCGAAGACCTGCCTGCAGCAGGCAGGT
>CAYTJI010000135.1:0-5837 GCA_964438065.1 uncultured Desulfobacteraceae bacterium
ATCCTCAGCGCTTACAGATGTCCATTGTTTGCGTGGACCCTACGCCGCTTCCCTGTGAAGCTTTCTGAAATCGACCCATTGATCAAAGATACCGGCAAGGGCAAGAATCAGCAGGAAGAACTGTTGTACAATGATAAGGAAATAGGCGCCTATCCGGACCCAGGGCGGCAAACGGTATCTGTTAAAATAAAACAAGACGATAGACAGACCGTGAAAAAGATATATCACTATCAGAACGATGAGGACATTTACTGCAATTAATTTTATACCCCCTGACAACAAAAATAAAGCAAAACCTGAGACAATCAGCCCCCAGATCATTATCTCGGGAGTCTGCCAGCGATCCAGGGAAATATAATCCGGATATCTCAAACGCCCCATTCTGAAAACCGGTCTGGCCATGACCACGTTCAGCCAGACGGAAAATCCGACACTGATAATCATCAGAGAGGGGTACGCGATATGGATAAACTGATTCCCATATTTTTCCAGCTCAACAATATTTTCCTGAGGCATCCCCATTTTTCTGTAGATATCGACCGTGGCTTTCAAGTGTGCTTCGAGATAATCAAGTATCATGTCAAACGGACCCATGCCCTTTGAAAGACCCAGCATGAAAAGATAGCCCAGGGTCAGCAGGATTGTGAACACGGTGGCAAAGAGGATCGTCTGTCCCACAGTGAGCCGTCTTTTAAAGAGCTCGGACAGAATAAGGCCCAGCGCGCTGAATTCCACGGCAACCATGATAATTCCAGGTTGTCCGGCCAGTTTTGAGACAAGGGCGATTCCGGCAAGTGCGATTGCTGCCAGCTTGACGCCCTCCTGAAAGCCGAGTTTGGTGGAATAGAACAGGAATGGTAGGGGGGTCAGCAGACAAAAAAAAGTGCCGAAAAAGGGTGCCACGGCTGAAGCAAAGAGAAGAAAGGCTGCTGCACCCGCGCACCCTGCAATATCTGTGAATTTCATGGGATTTCAGACCGGTCCGGAATGTTCCGTTCACCCGGACACTACCTGACAAGGGATGTCGTATATGGCAGCAAAGCCATTTTCCGGGCTCTTTTGATTGCCAGAGCCAGTTCGCGCTGGTGTTTGGCGCAGTTTCCGGAAATTCTGCTGGGGGTGATTTTGCCCCGTTCGGTTGTAAAATATCTGAGGGTCCGGGGATCTTTATAATCGATCACGAGGCTGCTGTCCGCGCAGAACTTGCATACCTTCCGTCTGTGATAGGTTCTTTTGAATCTGCCGTGCGCGTTTCCATTCTGATGAAATGTTCTGCCGTATGCCATCTTTAACCCTCCTGATCATTTCCAGATTTACTTTCTTCTCCGGAGGTTGCTTTTTCCGTGTCCCCGCTCTGCTGTTCGTCCGCTTTCCCGTTTTCCTCTGCCTTGGCTTTCAGTTCTTCAGGATTCTCATGGTCACTCAACTTGATGGTTTGATATTTGAGGATCCGTTCATCCAGTTGCATAGCCCGTTCAATTTGAGGCACAATCGTGCCGTCTCCACAGTACTGAAGAAGGACATAATAGCCTTTATCGAATTTTTTCACTGTGTAAGCCAGGGTTTTTTTGCCCCATTCATCCACACGAATGACGACTCCCCCTTTTTTTTCAATAAGCTCGTTAAACCGGTTGATAATATCGTGGTTTTCTTCATCAGATAGATTGGGGTTGATCAGATAAAGCGTTTCATAGTATTTCATACATTCTCCTTTCGGCCTTTTTCCCGGTTCGGGAATGATTTGTGGTCCCCGCCGCTTGGCCGTTTATGACCCCGGCGTGAGACAAGGAGTGATTGATTCAAAAATTTCCTATTTAGTGTCCATCCATAAATGGTCTTTTTGCTCAATCTCTGTGTTATGCGAAAAAAATAATCCTCGGAATATCAACCCGATGCCTGCCTGTCCCATTAAATTCACGATAGTGACAGCGCAGCGTGTTTAATTGGGGTGGTTATTTTTTTCGCATGCCTTGATCTTGAACAAATCCCGCCATGGCGGGACTCATTTCTGAGTGGACACTATTTAATCTTCTAACATGGATTTGTCAAGCGGATTCAAGGCCTGCGATGCGCCAAAGGCCGAGCCTTTGCTTATAGCAGGAAACCGCCACGGTCAGTGATGTACGAATCAGAACTTGTCATTGCAAAAAATGCCGCTGAACGTGCGGGGAAAATATTAAACCGTCTGTTCGGTCAGGTCAGTCAGATCACAAAAAAAGGAGATATCGATCTGGTCACGGAGGCGGATGTTCAGGCGGAGAATAGCATTTTTGAGATCATCCGGGAACATTTTCCTCGCGACAACCTCCTTTCTGAAGAGTCCGGAAGCCGGGGCCGGACATCCAACCGCACGTGGATTATTGATCCGTTGGACGGGACGACCAATTTTGTCCATGGATTCCCCTTCTTTGCCGTTTCGATCGCTCTTGAGGTTGATGGTGAGGTTGTTATGGGGGTTGTCCATAATCCTTTTATGGGCGAACTTTTCAGGGCCGTAAGAGGAGTGGGTGCTTTTCTGAACAATCAGGCGCTGAGGGTTTCCCGGACCCGGCAACTTCAAGAAGCACTCCTGGGTACGGGGTTTCCGTATGACATTCGCGAACACCCCCGTGAACCTATGGATCTTTTTGAAAAAATGCTTGTAACCGCACAGGGCATACGAAGACCCGGGTCGGCGGCCATAGACATGTGTTATGTCGCGGCAGGCAAGCTGGACGGCTTTTGGGAACAGGATCTGAAGCCGTGGGACACTGCGGCGGGATCAGTTATTGTCGAAGAGGCCGGAGGCCTGGTGACCACATTTCAGGGGAAGACATTCAGCCCTTATCGCAAAAGTGTGGTTGCGGCCAATCCTTATATCCATGGCGCCATGATTGAGATTTTGAACGGGAAAAAGCCCTGACGCGCGCAGCGATGATTGTAGAAACCCGAAATATGCCTTTCAGAGAATTTTCTGGTGTCCATCCATAAATGCCCTTTTTCCGCGTAATCCCTTGATTTCCCAGGCCTTGCGCAAAAATTCGCATTTCCGGATCGGAAATTCACCCGTGCCCCGAATTTCATTTATGGATGGACACCTGGCTGGACCAGCCTGGTACGGATTTCTTTTTCCGTGAGTCCGCGAACCCGGATCGATTTTCCCCTTGACCGTTCACCCGAGACAATCTCAACGTGCCGTTTCGGGACACCGAGTCTGGCGGCAAGAAGTTTCTGCAAGGCCTTGTTGGCCCGGCCTCCGACGGGTGGGGCGGTTAATTTGACTCTGATAGTCCCATCGTCAGAACACACGATTTCATTACGGGAAGCCCTGGGAAGAACGCGGATATGAATGATTGTCTGAAGGTCTTCCGACATCCCGGGGATTCTTCCGTTATCCGAGACGGGCCGCTAGTTGGAGCAGACTCTGAACCAGAAAATTCTGAATGAAAATAATCGCGAGAATCACGAGAACAGGGGAAAAATCAATGCCTCCGAGTGAGGGTACCCACCTTCTGACCCGGAACAGAACCGGTTCGGTCGCGGAGATCAGAAAACGAACGATGGGGTTGTACGGATCGGCATTCACCCATGAGATGATTGCCCTGCCGATAATTATCCACATATAGATGCTCAGGATGATATCAATCACCCTTGCGAGTGCAACCACGAAATTTGAAAGGACGAACATAGATGCGTGCCCTCCCGCTCCATGAGACCGTTAAGGTTTGATGATTTCCGCCCGGAGACAAACCGGGGGTCCCGGACTCCGGGCCCGGCGCTGAGATCAAAAAAAGCCGTTTCGGGATGGTCTCAATCCGCATGTTCCCGCTGCGGGATCTGAAGTATGCCGGAGCAGCCCATAAGCCGGGTTCTGTTTCCCGGAACGGTCACCCGCTGCCGGGACGATGGCCATTCATCTAGTTCCGCCGTTGCCGGCGGAATCAAGCGACCTACCCGGGAACTCGGGCGGACCACCCTCGGACGTTCCCCTATTTGGTCTTGCTCCAGGTGGGGTTTACCTAGCTCTCTCCGTCACCGGAGAGACTGGTGAGCTCTTACCTCACCCTTTCACCCTTACCCTGTCGGATACAAAGCCTATCCTTCAGGGCGGTTTGCTTTCTGTGGCACTTTCCTTCCCGTCACCGGGACTGGGTGTTACCCAGCACCTTGTCCTTCGGAGCCCGGACTTTCCTCTCCCCTGCTTTAACCACAGGGCAGCGGCCATCTGTTCTACTCCGACATACGAAATATAATACCGATCATCTGAAATTCAAATTCCAGCGCGCCTGTTTCCGTGATGATCGCTATTCCTTGTCTTTGTATCTTTCGTCGTCCCCCCAGTAAATGATGCGCATGCAATAGGGGCAGTTCATCAGTACATCGCCCCGCATCAACTCATTAAATTTTTGTGGTGGAATACCCATATGACAACTCTGACAGACGCCTTTTATGACTGAACTTACGGCAATCCCATCCTTGTGTTCAGCGATAAAATCGTATTTTGCCAGAAGCGATTCATCAATTTTCGTACGGATGCGTGACCTGTCCTTCTCGTATTTTTCAAGCTCCCGCTCCAGGGCTGATACTTCTGCCTGAATTTCTTTCTGATCCCGTTCGAATTTTTCTCTGCATGCCGTTCTTCGTGCCTCGCACTCCGCACTTTGCCTTTCCAGGGCTTCTGCTTTTTCCATGATTTCGAGCAGTTTATCCTCCAGACGGGATTTTTCCCCTTCCAGATTCTCAATCTCCTTTAATGCCGCCCCGTATTCCTTGTTTGATTTGATATTGGCCAGTTTTTCCTTGGCCTTTCGAATACGACTTTCCATCTCGCCGATATCCTGCTCTGTCTGGCGCCTTTTTCGCTTTATAGCCTCTGCCTTCTGTAGTTCATCGTCAATCTGTTTTTCAACAGATTTCAGCTCTTCCTCAAGTGCCCTGAGCCTTTCAGGACCCTCCGCCTTCTTCCTTTTAACCGATTCAACCCGGATGTCACAGTCTTGAAGGGCGATCAAATTTTTGATTTTCAATTCCAATTTTTTCTCCTTGCGAGGTCATGGTTCCACAGCTCTGCAGCGGACCAACCTCATCTTCATCCGTCGTTATCTCGATTTCCCAACCCAGATCACCGGTCAGACCTCTCAACCGTTCGGCGAATTTCATGAAGGCCGTTTGTTCCGTATTGAAATGCCCCGCATCTATCAGGGCGATACCGGCCATTTCCGCTTCCAGGGCATGATGATGGGTGACATCTCCGGTTATCAACAAATCCGCATTTTTCTCAGCAGCAACATCAACCAGGCTGCCACCGGCACCGCCTACAACAGCCACCCGCTGAATTTGAATATCCTCTTGACCGGTCAGTATACGATAATCAGGGCCGAAAATGCGCTTTACGTCCTCAGCCACAGAGCAAAAAGACCTTTTCTTCTTCAGTGTTCCAATTCTGCCCAGGCCCGCTCCGTCAGTTCCGGCCATTTCCTTTAAAACGTTTATGTCCTGAAGGCCCAGAAACTCTGCCAGAATATCGTTCATCCCTCCCGGTGCGACATCCAGATTGGTATGAACGGCGACCACGGATATGTTGCTCCTGATGGCTTCCGTCACGACATTTCCAGGATACGTATGAATATCAATTTGAGACAGAGGGGTAAATATCAGCGGATGATGTGTCAGCAGGAGTTCGGCATGCCGATCAAGAGCGGAATGGAGTGCCTTCGGGGCAGGATCCAGAGCCATGAAGATGCGTGTAATCTTCTGGGAATAAGAGCCGACCTGAACACCCGGATTATCCCAATACTCTGCCAGTCGTGCAGGCGCGAGGTCTTCAAGCAACTCATGGACATCTCTGGTATCGGGAA
>CAYTJI010000136.1:0-5815 GCA_964438065.1 uncultured Desulfobacteraceae bacterium
TGCCTGCTGCAGGCAGGTCTTCGGCAAACTCGACGCTTGCAGGATTTAGGTGGAAAAAAAGGTCCTGTCAGCTGAGACCTTTAAAAAATGACCGATTTTGTGCCGAATCAAGTCGAAAATCCCGGGCTATGAGCCTGACCTGTCTGCGTGCCTGCCTGTCCCGTCCGGACGGCAGACAGGCCACCCACAGGCAGGCGCCGAGTGGGGCAAAGGTGGTTGTTTTCCAAGATCTCAAGTCTAAAATCCATGTTTTATCCTATTTTTTCAATCAGTTCCGGAATGCCGAACTGTTGATAAAACCCCACGGCCAGCGACCACAGGTGTGGTGTGAGATGTGTCCGTACTTCCCGAAGGATGACGGTCGGAACTTCCCTGTAATAGGCCTCGGCGATTCCACCGGCTATGCAGGCCAGGGTATCACTGTCTCCGCCAAGGGATATGGCATTGCGGACAGCGTCTTCAAATGATACGGAATCCAGAAATGCAATAATGGCCTCCGGCACCGTCCCCCGGCAGGATATATTGAAGGCGTATCCCGGTCGGATTTCGTCAATGGTTCGGGAGAGATCATATCCGAATGTCTCCTGTATACGCTTGCGGATAGATGGTTTGTCCTCTCCGTTTTTTGCCAGGAACACCGCCAGGGCGATCGCTTGGGCGCCCTTGATTCCTTCCGGGTGATTATGCGTGATTTCTGCCGTTTTTGCCGCTTCGCGCAGTACGGTATGATCATCGTCAAAGGCAAAACCCACAGGGCTCACCCGCATGGCCGCGCCATTGCCCCAACTGTTGTAAGGCCGGGGGTCATCGGAAAACAGCCATCTGAAAAAGCCGTACCCGTAACCGGCATCCGGGTATTGACGCCCGATATCACGGATCGCCTGCTGATATGAAACGCCTGTCACGATCGCGTGGGACACGGCAATCGTCAGGACAGAGTCGTCAGTAAAGCGGCACTGCAGGTCGAAAAGCGGGAAGCCCTTTTTCTTGATCGGCCGGTGTTCATATACGGAACCAATAATATCTCCTGCAATCGCTCCAAGCATATGGATCCTTCCCGGATATCTCCCTCACCCGGATCCTGTCTCTTCACAAAGCCAAATGCCGGGGTGCCCGGCCGTGGATTTCCCGTTTCTTACCCAAGCCATGGTACTGCGACCGGGAAGACCGACTCATACTGCCCATCTGTGGGCATGTCTGCGCTTTCCTGATAGACGATAATTCGAACAGGGTGAAAATAATAAGATGGTTTTGCAACAGGCTTTTGATAAGTTAGTTTCCAATCCATAAATGGCCTTTTTGCGCAATCCCTGCGTAAATCCGCGGGATCACTTGCCTGCCTAGCGTAATCCATTGATTTCCTTGGCATTGTGTAAAAATTCGCATTTCCGGATCAGAAACTCACCCGTGCCCCGAATTTCATTTATGGATGGGCACAAGTTAAGACAATTTTTGTCCTGAATACCTTGAAAATTTCCATAAAATGAATATTTTTAGAACAATTAGTTGTGCAACAGGCTCTTGCTTTCAATTTTGAAAAATAATTTTAAAGGGGATATTATAATGAAAATAGGCAAAATAGAAAAGGATGTGAAAATTCCGGAAGTACACTCCAAAATCCGCTACCCCTGGCCCGATATGGAGGTAGGAGATTCCGTACTGATTCAGGCAGATAAAGGCGAGAAGCTTTACAACCTCAAACGAAAGGTTGGACCCTCAGCCCGTTACTATGGGGAAAAAACCGGTAAAGTATTCAAGACCCTGATTGACCATGCGGAAGGGGGTGTCAGGGTCTGGCGGATAAAATGAGAGTGCCGCCGGGATTTCCGGAAAGATCCCTTTTTTTGCCGGGAATCGCAACCGACTGATACGGAAGCAGTTTTTTCGAAAACACGAGTCAAAGCATTTGAGAAAGGTAATTTGAATGCCGGTGATCAGCCCCGGTTCCAAATTTCAGAAATCCGGTCCGCCACCTGAACCGGGGTTATTCCATCCGTGTCAATCTCATAATGAGAAGCCCCGGCGTATTTCGGAATCCTTCCCTCAAGCACTTCTGACACTTCGTCGGTAAATGACGCGCCGGGGGTCAACGCAGGTCGGTCCGTACAGGATTCAATCCGTTTCACGATGGTGTCCACGGATGCTTTCAGCCAGAATACCCGCCCGTTTTTTTTGAGTGCCTCCACATTTTCAGCGCGCTCGACAACCCCCCCGCCCGTATCAAGGATTACTCCGTCAAGCCGTGAAAATTGCTCGGCCAAAGCGGTTTCGATATCCCGGAATTTTTTCCATCCATATTTCTCCACGATTTCCGGGATGGATATCCCTGCTTTTTTAACGATCTCTTCGTCCATCCCGATCTTTTTCATGTTAAGGCGGTCAGACAAAATTTCTGCAACCACGGTCTTTCCCGTGCCCCGATATCCGATGAGAACAATATTCATTTCAAATGCTCCATAACAACACGGCGCATGACAAGCTCGGGCGCTTTCATCCCAGTAAACCGCTCGAACTGAAGGACAGCCTGGTTGACGAACATCTCCACCCCCGAAATCGTCCTGAGGCCGCAAGCCTTGGCCTCTGACAGCAATCTTGTGTTCAGCGGGGTGTATACAACATCAAAAATCACCTGTCCCGGCCGGAACAGCCTGCTCGGGATCAGAGAGTCCGCTTCATGCGGATGCATGCCCACGGGTGTGCAGTGAACAATCAAATCCGCTTCCTCCATATTCGCAGCAAGAGATGACTCGGTCAGGATATCAGACCGGATCACCGTATCCGTGCCTGATGCCAGATCCTCAGAAAGTCTTTCAAGCAATGCCCCATTGATATCCAGCAGAACGAGCTGGTTCAGTCCGACGTTCCGGACAAGCGTAAAAGCAATTGCCCGTGCCGCACCGCCGGCGCCCAGCATTAAGACCTTTCTGCCGTCCATTTCAACCCCTGCATCCCGGATCGCTTTCAAAGCGCCGGGTCCGTCCGTCCCCAGACCCGTCAGTTTCCCGCCATCGTTGACGATTGTATTGATGGATCCGATATGTCGGTCCAGATCAGAGACTTCATCCACATACCGGATAATCTCTATCTTGTGCGGGATGGTGACACTCATGCCGCGGAAATTCTCCAACGCCCGCATTCCCGCAACAGCGCTCTTGACATCTTCCACCCTGAAAGCCACATACACAAAATCAAGATTCAGCTCGCTGAACGCGGCGTTGTGAATGGCCGGTGAAAGGCTGTGTACCACCGGATCTCCGATAACGGCACAGACCTGCGTACGCGTGCCGATATCCGTGCGTGCCTTCATGATTCCACCTCTTTTTATCCCATGGTTTGTGACCAGTGAACACCCGACTTTCTGCCTGATTTCTTCGTCAGGCTTTATCCGAAGGCTGATTGTGCCATCCGGGAATCCCCGTCCCCGTCGACTCCCGCCAGAAAAGCTTATTCGTCCCTCTTGCCTTCTGTCTTTTGAAGCTTGGCCTTTTGGACCTTTTCCAGAAAGTCCCGCACCTTAACATAATCTTTAAATGTCAGAAACGGATGAGGATTACGTTCCAGGAGCTTTTGATAATCAGCCTTGACTTTTCTGTAGCGGTTTAAATCTATTATATTTTTCATATCTGTGATATTCATGGCCGTACGGGCAGGCATTTTCAGCCTTAAGAAAAAATTATTATAACATAATATGGCTTCCTTGGACAGGGGTTATGTAGTTTAGACTTGAGATCATCAATAGAAATCCAAAACCTGTTTTCCGACTTCTTCGAGGATTTTACGTTCCCATAACTCGCTAATATTAAAAACATAACTTCCTTTTTGAAAATAGTTTATGCAGGTTTTAGGTATTACCCGAACTTATTGAGAAGTTACGCAAAATTTGGCAGCCTCAGAGGGGTTTTCACTGTCTGTGTTTGATCGTGGACTACCGTGCTTCCTGTGCGCCCTTAGACCTCTTCTCGTTATATTTTGAAAAAGGACAGGAAAATCAGGAATATGAAATTTTTTTTGAAAAAATTCACTTTTTTTCAATCCTTATATCGGAGTTTTAGGGGGGGCCAAATCCTCTTGACAAGATTCAGAGGTTGACTTAACAATCAATGGTTCATGAATGATAAACGCGTCATTCATGCAAACACCTGTAAACGAACGTACAGGGAAAGACGGTGCCCGGGAAAAACCTGAACCGTTTGATCTCCGAATACTTATTCTTGAGCGGGAGGAACCAGCATGGCGGACGCAGCAGATCTTCTGGATGCCCGAGACGTGAGCGAGATGCTCCCCAGTGAAAAGCCGGTCCCGGGAACATGGATCAAAGGATCTGACAACCTCGGGTGGGGCATGAAAAACCGGTTGTCCCGATTAATCAAGCCGGACGGGCACTGTCAGTTTTTGCCCATAGACCACGGTTACTTCCAGGGACCGACGCGCTGTCTGGAACGGCCCCAAGACACCATCCGGGATCTTCTGCCTTACGCGGACGGACTTTTCGTTACGCGCGGTGTACTGCGGGCATCCATCCCAGCCGATATTGAAACCCCTATCATCCTGCGGGTTTCCGGCGGTACCAGCGTGGTGGGAAAGGATCTGGCAGATGAAATCCTGACCACCTCTGTCGAAGAGATGATCCGCCTGAACGTAGCCGCCGTGGGGCTCTCCATTTTTGTGGGGACCGATTATGAAAAACAGACGCTCCGGAGTCTGGCCCGTCTGGTGGATGAGTGCGAGACCTACGGCATCCCGGTCATGGCGGTCACAGCGGTGGGCAAGGAATTGGAAAAACGGACCGCCCGGTACCTGGCCCTGGCGTGCCGTATTGCTGGTGAGCTCGGGGCGCGGATTGTGAAGACCTATTACAGTGCGGAGGACTTTGACAAGGTCACCAATGGCTGTCCCGTACCCATTGTCATTGCGGGAGGCCCCCGGTGCGAGACGGAACGGGAAGTATTTGATTTCGTGTATGACGGTATGCAAAAGGGGGCCATCGGCGTCAATCTGGGACGAAACGTGTGGCAGCACCCGCACCCGGTGGCCATGATGAAGGCGTTGAATTCCATCATCCATGACGAGGCCACGCCGAAACAGGCGTCCGAGCTTTTCGAGTCTCTCAAAAACGAATAAATCCGGTCACGCCTTTTCCATCCGGGCGCGGTATAATCCTGCCGCCGGCCAGGCGGCTCACACTCTAAAATTCCGATCCGAGGCTGACGCGGGGTCACCGCAAAAGGGGGTCGTTTTTCAAAGGTCTCACCAATGCGTGTTCTCATGTACTACAGCAACGCGGATGTGCGTGTGGAAGACATGGCTGTCCCCCCTACGGGGCCCGGTGAATTGCTCATGCGGGTTTTTGCCAGCGGCATATGCGGCAGTGACGTAATGGAGTGGTACCGGCGCGACAAGGTTCCCCTGGTGCTGGGCCATGAAGTCGCCGGAGATGTGGTTGAAACCGGGGAAGGGGTGACCGGTTTCAAACCCGGGGACCGGATCGCTGCGACCCATCATGTGCCCTGCAATACCTGTCATTACTGCCTGAGCGGTCATCACACCATGTGTGAAACACTGCTGAAAGGCACTTCTTTCGATCCCGGGGGATTTGCGGAGTATGTCCGGATTCCCGCCATCAATGTGGATCGTGGGGTATTCCATATCCCGGACAGCGTCACCTATGAAAAGGCCTCATTCATGGAACCTCTCGCCTGTGTGCTGAGAGGGCAGACAATGGCGGGACTCAAAGCGGGCCAGTCGGTCCTGATCCTGGGCAGCGGAATCTCCGGGCTTCTCCATGTGGGTCTGGCCCGTGCCCTGGGGGCGGGTC
>CAYTJI010000137.1:0-815 GCA_964438065.1 uncultured Desulfobacteraceae bacterium
ATCAATCTGACGGCATTTTATTAGTGGATAAGAGCATGGGCGAGTCGTCTCATGATGTTGTCAGAAAGGTGAAATCCGCACTCAACATCCGGAAGGCGGGCCATGCGGGGACACTGGATCCGTTTGCTACGGGGTTGATGGTTGTTCTGCTGGGTCAGGGGACAAAACTTTCTTCCTTTATCATGTCTGAGGAGAAGACCTATGTGGGGACGGTCAGACTGGGTATCGAGACAGACACGATGGACCCAACCGGTGAGGTCACGGGCGAAAATGCCGTACCCGATCTGGACCCGGAATATATCCGTATGACAGCGGAAGGATTTATCGGAGAGATCGAGCAGACGCCCCCGGTTTACTCCGCAGTTAAATATAACGGCGTTCGCGCATACAAACTGGCCCGTAGGGGTCGGCATGTTGTGTTGAATAAGAGAACCGTTGTGATATCGGGTCTTCGGATTGTGTCCGTTGAGCTGCCGGACATTACATTTGAAGTTGCGTGTTCCAGCGGGACATATGTCCGGAGCCTTGCCGTAGATCTGGCCCGGAGCCTGGGAACCGTCGGGCATCTTGTATCATTGAGGAGACTGTCCTGCGGGCCATTTCACGTGCGGGATGCGATCAGTTCTCAACGGGTTGTGGTCCCGGAAAACAGAGCCGGACTGGCGGATAAACTGATTTCCCTGAAAAATGCGCTTCCCCGGATGCGGGAGATTGTGGTCGGTGAGCGCATTGCCGATAAAATCAGAAACGGCTACCAGCCCGCATTGAGTCATCTGGCAGCAGAGTTGGCACCGAATACCCGTGAAGACACGCAT
>CAYTJI010000137.1:825-5799 GCA_964438065.1 uncultured Desulfobacteraceae bacterium
CATAAAATTGAATATACGCAGGAGGAGGGATAGTCATGGCAGACTGAAAATTGAAAGGGTGTTTTCCTGAGGTTTTCCGGATGATTCGTATCCTGGAAACATGACATTCAACTGCCGCCCCCGGCGGACATTAATAAAAAGTCCTCACACACGGTAAGTGACTTGCGGCAACGTCGGAGTGGCTGAATATGATCTTTTCGGTGTTGCAGCGGAGGGACGGGAGGAAGTGACCAAGAATTTACAGAAGGAGGTAAAAAGTGGTATTAACGCCTGAAACAAAAAAAGAAATCATAAATAAATATAAACTCAGTGAAAACGACACTGGTTCTTCAGAAGTACAAATCGCATTGTTGAGCAATCGCATCAAGTATCTTACTGAACATTTCAAAGTACACAAGAAGGATCATCATTCACGCCGTGGCCTGCTGAAACTGGTCGGTCAGAGGCGAAGACTCTTGACGTATCTGAAAAACAAGGATGTGGAAAGATACCGGAATATTATAAAAGAACTTGGAATTCGTAAATAGAACAGCAGGAGCAGGTTCTCCATCGGGATGGAACTTATGAAAAGACTTCTGTGACTGCAGGACTTTGTGAGATATACAAGATTCATATTAAAATATCATGACCTCTACGGCGTGATAAGGAAAGGTAAAACAATGATTAAGAACTGTTCAGTTGAAATTAACGGTCAGATCCTGACTTTGGAAACAGGTCGTATCGCCAGGCAGGCAAGCGGGTCTGTCACGGTTACCTTCGGTGAGACGGTTGTGCTGGTAACGGCCGTCGGCGCCGATGAAGTGAGGGAGGGAATTGATTTTGTGCCTCTGACCGTCGAGTACCAGGAAATGTCCTACGCAGGAGGCCGGATACCCGGGAATTTTTTCCGTAGGGATATGGGGCGTCCCGGTGAAAAACAGACTCTGACTTCACGCCTTATTGACAGGCCGTTGAGGCCGCTTTTTCCGGATAACTACCGTTACGAGACACAGATAATCGCAACCGTACTGTCAACAGATAAAGAGAATGAGGCCGATGTGCTTGCTTTGCTCGGGGCGTCGGCGGCTTTGGAGATTTCAGAGATTCCGTTCTCAGGCCCTGTCGCCGCGGTTCGCGTTGGGAGGATAGACGGCCGGTTCGTAACCAATCCCGGTCTCAGTCAGCAGGAGGAAAGTGATATCAACCTGATTGTGGCCTGCAACCGCAGCGGGATCGTGATGGTGGAAGCAGGGAGCACTTTTGTTTCTGAAACGGACATGATTGATGCGATTTTTTATGGACAGGAGGCTGTTCAACCCCTCCTTGACATGCAGGAAGAATTGAAATCAGCAGTTGGAAAACCCAAGAAGGTTATACCGTCTGTACCGCTTGATGAAGACATGCTGAAAAGGATTTCTGAAACAGGCACCCCTCTGATCAGCGATGTGATTACGACTGCGGATAAAATGCAACGGCAGCAGAAAAGCCGTGATGTCTGCCAAACAGTGCTTGAGTCCTTTGGAGACGAATATGCGGGCAAGGAATCGGAGATCAGAGAGGCTGTCCATGATCTGGAGAAAAAATTGGTGCGGGACATGATCCTGTCTCAGGGAAAACGGATTGACGGCCGTAGCTTTACAGAGATCAGGCCGATCGAATGCCTCGTCGGAATTTTACCGCGTGTTCACGGGTCCGCGCTTTTTACCCGTGGGGAGACGCAGGCAATGGTGTTGACGACACTGGGAACCGAGCGCGACGAACAGAGGATGGAATCCATCTATGGAGAATATTTCAGATCGTTTATTTTTCATTACAACTTTCCTCCCTACAGTGTGGGTGAGGTCAGGAGGCTCAGCGGACCGGGGCGCAGAGAGATCGGTCATGGTGCCCTTGCGAGACGGGCCCTGCTGCCCGTGATGCCGGACAAAGAAAAATTTCAGTATTCCATCCGTGTCGTATCCGAGATCCTGGAGTCAAACGGTTCTTCATCCATGGCATCCGTCTGTGGTGGATGTCTTTCCCTGATGGATGCCGGTGTGCCCATAAGTGATACCGTGGCCGGGGTGGCCATGGGCCTTGTCACAGATGGCGAGCGGGTGGCTGTCCTAACGGATATTATCGGTGACGAAGACCATTACGGGGACATGGATTTCAAGGTTACCGGTACACGAGAGGGTATCACGGCCCTCCAGATGGATATCAAGATTGATGGGATTACCAGGCAAATTATGGAGCAGGCGCTTGATCAGGCAAAGGAGGCCAGACTTTACATCCTGGACAAGATGGAGGGTGCTATTTCCAAGCCGAGAAGCGAAATTTCCGAATACGCTCCCATTATTAAAACGGTCAACATCAAGCCCGAAAAGGTTCGGGTACTCATCGGTCCCGGAGGAAAGACCATCAGGGAGATAACCAATATAACGGAAGCCAGGATAGATGTGGATGATGAAGGAACGGTGAGCGTTTCATCCTTTGACAAGAAAAGCGTCGAGAAGGCCATTGAGATGATCAATGATCTTCTTCAGGAGGCCGAAGTCGGGAAGCTTTACATGGGAAAAGTTGTGAAAATAATGGATTTCGGTGCATTCGTGGAAATATTCCCTGGAACGGATGGTCTTCTTCATATCTCCCAACTGGCCCACGGAAGGGTTAACAAGGTCTCGGATGTCCTCAAGGAAGGAGATGAAGTACTTGTAAAGGTGCTTGAAGTAGATGACAACGGAAAAATCCGGTTATCGCGCAAAGCGGCATTGGGGGAATCCTTGGACAATGTTTCATAAAACGGTTCTTGACAACGGGGTGAGAATAATTTCTGAGGAACTGGACTATCTGCGCTCCGTTTCTCTCGGGATCTGGGTCGATGCCGGATCCCGAGATGAGCACGAAGCCGAAAACGGGGTGTCACACTTTATTGAACATATGGTTTTCAAGGGAACCCGGCACCGAAGCAGTCTTCAGATTGCAAAGGAACTGGATGCCATAGGCGGGCTGGCCAACGCCTTTACCGGCAAGGAGAACACCTGCTTTCACGCCAGGGTATTGGGCAGGCATTTTGAACAACTGGCGGATATTTTTGGTGATATTTTCCTGAACTCAGTCTTTGACCCCCATGATATGGACCGGGAAAGACAGGTCATCCTCCAGGAAATCAGCATGGTGGAGGATACGCCTGATGACAATATTCACGTGCTGTTTCATCAATTTTTCTGGAAGGACCATCCCGTTGGCATGTCCATCCTGGGAACCGCCAAGACCGTTCCGCGGCTTACCCGGGAAAATATCCTCGCCTATATTAAGCAGTTTTATATCCCCGAAAAAATTATTGTGGCTGCGGCCGGGAATATTGATCACCAATCACTGGTTTCGCGCTTTAAACCGATTCTTGAATCCCTGCCCGGAGGAAATTTGAGCCCGGAAAGAACCGCCCCTTGTCCTAATGCCGGTGTTTCGGTGCACTACAAGGACATGGAACAGGTACACATCTGCCTTGGCGGGGAGGCCCCCTCATTGACAAGTGAAAACCGCTTTGAGAGTGCCATACTGAACACGATTCTCGGTGGGAATATGAGTTCCAGGCTTTTTCAGGAGATCCGGGAAAACAGAGGCCTGGCCTATTCCGTCTATTCCTTTCTGTCCTCATACATCGATACGGGACTGCTGGGCGTTTATGTCGCGACGGACTCGAAAAATGTAGGGCCCGTACTGGACACGATCCAGAGGGAGATCCGGAAAATCAGCATGGGAGATGTCTCCGGGCAGGATCTGGCTGCCGCCAAAGAACATTTGATCGGAGCCATCCTTTTGTCGTCGGAAAGCGCTGACGGCAGGATGATGCGGATCGCGAAAAATGAATTGAATTTTGAAAGATATGTGTCATATGACGAACTTGTTTCGTGCCTGGAAAAGGTAACTGTGGATCGCGTGATTGATGCCTCAAACAGAATTTTTCAGGACGGCCGGGTTTCCCTGACGACTCTCGGGCCGTTTGGAGAAGATGACCTGAATAAATGCGGCTTTCGCTTTTGAGATATGGCAGTGTTGACTGCTGCCTGAAAATTCCGATTTTCGGAGTCAAGTTTGGAAAAAATACCCGTAGGGATAAAACGGCTGGCTGAGGACAACGATCTGTGCCTGCCGGAATATGCATCGGCAGGCTCATCCGGGATGGATATCCGGGCATTCGTTCAGGAACCGGTGGTGCTGAACCCGGGAGAGATCAAGCTTATTCCCACCGGACTGGCAGTATCGCTTCCACCGGGATACGAGGCGCAGATCCGGCCGAGAAGCGGGCTTGCGCTGACCCACGGTATCGGGATGGTAAATTCACCGGGTACGATTGACTCGGACTACAGAGGTGAGATCGGTATTATTTTGATTAACTGGGGGGCAGAGCCCTTTATTGTCAGAAAAGGAGACCGTATTGCTCAGATGATTGTAGGCCGAGTCTTTCAGGCTGAATTTTTTGAAACCGACCAACTGGATCAGACTTCCCGGGGCCATGAGGGGTTCGGGCATACGGGCATCCGATGAGAAAGCGGATGCGGTTTTCCGTTCTGGCCTCCGGCAGCAGTGGGAATGCTTTTTATGCCGAGTCAAACCAGGCGAGAATTCTGGTCGACGCGGGTTTGACGGCTCGTGAAACAGAACGCCGCCTGAGTCTGGTTGGAATCGCGCCCGGGAGTCTGGACGCACTATTCATCACGCATGAACATTCGGATCACATCAGAGGGGCGGGGGTGCTTGCCCGGCGTTACCGGATTCCGCTCTTCATCAACCGCAAAACTTTTGAAAGCGGCAGGAAAAAGCTGGGAAAGGTTCCTTGCCTGAACATGATCCGGACAGGGCAGACCCTGATGATAAATGACATGCAGGTGGAAACATTCACCAAATGTCATGATGCAGCGGATCCGCTCGGTATCGTCCTTTGCGTTGACGGTACGAGGCTGGGCATGGCTACCGACCTCGGGCGAAGCACACGTCTGGTCGAACACCGGT
>CAYTJI010000138.1:0-3679 GCA_964438065.1 uncultured Desulfobacteraceae bacterium
TGAAAGGCGGACAGGGCCGACTGTACCATGCTCTTGTGAAGCGCTGTCCGGGTTCTGTGTATGCCAGGGGTGTCTATGAACACCATCTGACATCCGTCCCCGTGATAAATGCCCAGGATCCGGTTCCGCGTGGTCTGAGGCTTTGGCGACACAATGGCCACCTTGGTCCCCAGGATCCGGTTCAGCAAGGTAGACTTCCCCACATTGGGAGGCCCGGTGATGGCTATGAAACCGGACAAAAAGCTCATACCTTTTCAATCCTTATGCACCCGGGGGCGAGGGTTTGATCCGGTTCAACGCAAACAACCGCCGCACCTGTGCGCATTTCAATCTGTCTGAGGCCCTGGTTCCGGTACCCTCTCAACAGAGGGATGTCCCTTTGCGGTGCAAAAATCCGGATTCGGGTCGCCTCTCCGGGACGGGGGAGATCCCTTTCAATGCTTTTCAGGTAGATGTGTGAACGTACCAGACCGCCAAAAGCGGTATGCCACGGACCGGCGATAATCTGCCCTTTTTCAAGCAGACGGGGAGAACTCATCAAACCGATCCGAATAACAGGGATCCCGTTACATTCCAAGCGGATACAACTCTCTGCGCAAATTTCCACTGCCTCTTCGACACCCAGCGGCCGGTATCGTCCGTTTTCATAGCGCCGGGCGAGCTCGGTTCCCCGGATGACCAGTGCCGGGTACAGCCGGGCCATGTCCGGATGGAGATCCAGGACCTTTGTAGTGGTTGAACGAAAGCATTCTCTGGAATCTCCGGGCAGACCGGGCATGAGCTGAATCCCGACTCTGAATCCATATGTTCTGAGGGATCGAACCGCCCTGGCCGTATGCTCCGCACGATGACCCCGGTTCGACAAGTCCAGGACATGATCGTCCATGGATTGTGCCCCAATTTCCACGGTGGAAACGCCATATTCCTTCATTACACCCAGACGATCGTCATCCAGGGCATCGGGGCGGGTGGAAACCCGGATACCACAGAAAAAACCTCTTTTCACAAACACATAGGCCTCTTTGAGAAGACGTCGCATCTGTTCAAACGGAAGCCGGGTAAAAGTACCGCCGTAAAAAGCGACTTGAGGTCTTCTCCGGCGATCGAAAGTTTTCGACTGGATTGCGCTTTCGAGTATCCCAGCCACATCCGGTTGGGATCCGGTCTCTGCACGATGGGAGGTTATTTTTTCCTGTTCGCAGAAGACACACCTGTGTGGGCAGCCCTGATGGGGGATGAAGATGGGTACAATTAACGGCCGGAATTTTTTTTCAGGCAATAATAGGCCTCCCTGGCAGCATTCTGTTCGGCCTCTTTCTTGCTTTTTCCCTCGCCCTCGGAAAGGATTTCTCCATTCAGGGACAACGTGACCCGGAATGTTTTACTGTGGGCAGGGCCTGTCTCATCGGACAGGATGTACTTGGGCAGGGCCCGGTGTTTTTTCTGCGTGTACTCCTGAAGCTGACTTTTGTAATCATGCGGCATGCTTTCGGTCCCCAGCTTCTGCAGGAAAGGGTCAAAAAGTCCGTGGATGATCTTCATGGTCTTTTCAAAACCCGCATCAAGATAAAGGGCGCCGAGCAGGGCCTCCACCGTGTTTGCCAGAATGGACGGTTTCTCTCTGCCACGACTCTGCTCCTCTCCTTTACCCAGGAAGAGATAGTCCCCCAGCCGCAGTCTCCTGGCAACCTGGCACAACCCCGGTTCATCCACAACGGTTGCCCGGTATTTGGACAGGTCTCCTTCCGCGGCGTGTTTGAAAAGCTCCATGAGGATGTGGCTGATAGCCAGATCGAGAACCGCGTCTCCAAGAAATTCCAGCCGTTCATTATCTTCCAGAAATTCATCGGCCTGTTCGTTTACATAAGATGAATGCAAAAATGCCTGCACAAGGAGTTCAGACCGGTTGAATGTATAGCCCAACGCCTTGCTGAGCTTATCAAAATCTCTCATTTTTTCAGACAAATCCATGGGTTGAATATTTCTCTCCGTTCTGACCTGAACCGCTCCGGAAGACGGACCCGAACGCCATGAAGCCGATGGGGGGAAGAAACGGTCAGGCGGGGGGCTACAGCCGCAATTTCTCTTTTTTGTATTATCCTACATAAGACAGGATTCATTTTCAAGACAAGAAAATGGATATGAACGCGTCGGGAAGCGCGATGCCCCCATTTTGATTGACTTATCGCGAGCAAGAGGATTAAATATGAAGTTTTCAGAAAAGAGGTTTCTTCCATGAAAAAAACCATCTTAAACGAAAAAGATATTTCTGAAATCATACAGCATATCGCACAGGCTGTTCTGAAAAAAAACGCTTCCCAGCAAGACTTGGTCCTTGTCGGCATCCGGACGGGCGGTGCATTTCTCGCAGCCCGCCTTCAGGAGGCCATCTCACAACTAAACGGCTTGACGCCACCCCTCGGGATCCTGGACATCACCCTGTACCGGGATGACTGGACAAAAGTTGGTCCCGCACCGGTTGTCAAAAAGACGAACCTGCCGTTTTCTGTGGATGAAAAGACCGTCGTGCTGGTCGATGATGTCCTGTTTACAGGGAGAACCGTCCGGGCAGCCATGGACGCACTCATGGACTATGGTCGTCCACGGAAAATCGAGCTGGCCGTTCTGGTCGATCGGGGAGAATCCTACCGCGAATTGCCGATCATGGCCGATTATTCCGGGGGCATCTGGAATATTGGACCGGAGGAAACGATTAACGTGTACCTGAAGGAAAATGGATTTCCCGATCACGTTGCCATTGAGAGAAAAAAGGCAGCCTGAACATGGCTCGCAGGAAAAGACCGAAAAAAAAGAAAATTTCCCAACCCCTCTCGCTGACACAGGAGGAACAGAAAGCTGTTTCGGCATTGCTCCGGGAGATGAATGAAATTGATCCGGCCCGCCTCGCGTCACGGATCCCGGACTCCCGCCATGCACAGGCTGTTGTCGAACAGGTACGGCTGGATGCCCCGGTCATTCCCTTTCTGATAGCCGTGAAGGAGCGATTTGCAGACAAAAATGTCCAGAAGGCGGTAAAAAAGGCACTGTTCAAACTCAAACAACGGGGCCTCGGGATCGAAGAATATGTGAAACCGGGAGAAGACACTGCTTCGGCATTGAAGGCACCCCGAATACACGAACCGGAGGTCTTTGTGGGACCGCTTCTGGACATGTCCGGTTCACGCGCCCTTCTCCTGATCCATTACCGTACCATGAAAACCCCGCACGTCGGCGCCGGTATGGTTTCGCACAGGGAAGGGATTCGGAACTTCCTCTACGGTCCGTTCAGCAGGAAAAAGACCCGGCAAATGATGACGAGGCTGGAGGAATTCGCCGGCCCGCTGGTCACGACATCCTTTTCCCATGCGGCCGCGGTACTGGAGCAGGCCTATCAGAAACATATGGAAAATCATCCGGATGCTCCACCGGATTACCTGGAGCTCAGGCCCTGGCTGCTTCGCGAAGCGCCGCCGCTGGATCACCCCGCTGTGTATGACATTATTACCCGCGATTCGACCGCCGACAGGGATCTGACGGATTCCGACATGGACAAGCTTTTTCAGCACAGGCTGCTAAAACCGTGGCGGATCGAATTCGAAGGCCTCCGGCCCTACATCGAAGAGCTCAGGAAGATTGAAGACTCTCCTCTCATTCTCGCCGAGGCACAGAAATCCGATCA
>CAYTJI010000138.1:3689-5795 GCA_964438065.1 uncultured Desulfobacteraceae bacterium
CGCAAGAATCAGGGAAAAATGCATGAAGGAACTGTTCCCTTTGCCGGAACGGCTTCTGTTCAGGCACATGCTGGAAGAAATGGCCTTTTTCTTTTTCAAAACGGGAGAAGAAGACTATGCCCGTCTTTGCCTGAATGCCGCCGCACCCCTCGACAGGGAAAACGAAAATCTGCTGAGATATCCGGTGATCGCGTTCTTTGTGGAACTGAATATTTCCGAATACATGAAAATGATTCAAGGCGCGCGAACCGAAGACGCACAACAGACCGAAGAAACTCCCTCGGGCCTTATCATCATGTAAGGGTCTGTCATAACATAAGTGTTGCATTAAGGCGCTCAGGTTTAGGAAGGACGGCGAGAATTATAACCGTATGAATATATTGAATATTTCTGGGATTATAGCTTGAGCCTGACGCTGAGTTGGGGCAAAGTGGTCGTTTTTCAAAGCTCTCAGGAACTGACCCGATTCAACTGCACAGGAGGTAATCATGCCTGAATTCATCAGCGTTAACACCCATTCACGCATCGAAATGGTGGATATCACTGCATCTGTCCAAAAAAAGGTTTCCCAGGCAGGCCTGAACAATGGGATCTGTCTCGCCTATGTACCGCATACGACTGCGGGCATAACCATCAACGAGGGCGCAGACCCGGCAGTATGCCGGGATATCCTCACGAAGCTCAATGATCTGGTGCCTGCGGATGCCGGTTATCGGCATATGGAAGGAAACGCGGACAGCCACATCAAAGCGTCGATTATGGGCAGTTCCGTGATGCTGATGGTCGAAAACGACCGACTTGTTCTGGGAACATGGCAGAAAATATTTTTCTGTGAATTTGACGGGCCAAGGTCCCGGAAGGTTTTTGTGCACTGCCAATCGTAACAAACATCATGGAAACGGGATTCTGTGAAAGCTGGCAGGTATCAAACCAATTGGACGGAGGCACTATTCAATCCCTTCTTTTTCAGCCAGTCTTTGATTGCGCCAAAAAGAAGCTGGTAGTACCGCTCCGATCCCCCCAGCCCCCTTCTCCCGAAATAGTAATTGATCTCCAGAAAAAAAGGCTGTGGGCTCTGCTCTGAAAGTGAAAAGACCAGATCGACCGCTGCCAGATTTATCCCGGTTTTCGCTGCCAGTGCCTGAACCTGCACTCTTCCTCTTTCCTGAAGTTCCGGATGCCAGTCATGATCGATCCGGGCACCTCTGGACACCGTCGTAATCACCTGACCGGCTTGTGTTGGCCGTTTCCAGAAGGTATGAATGTCCCTGCCGATAATCACCCCTCTCAGGATATTTCCATCGGACGGGATACAGGCCTGAGTCAGAAACCCGGGGAACCCGGAACGTTCCCTGCGTTGGAGATATTCCAGGGCACCGCGAAGATGGGAAGAATTTTTTATAAAGAAGACCCCCTCGGCTTCGTGGGTTCTGTCGTCTTTGACAAAAAACGGCAGCCGATGTGGAAACTGATCCGGGCCCGGATATGACTTTTTGAATTGCGCCACAGTCGACCAGCAGCGTGTTTCCGGGCAGGGGAATCCAAGCTGTTCGAACAGGCGGCTCTGACCGATCTTGCCGGGGTATTCGAAGCGCAACCGGTAATCCGGAAAGACCTGCGTTTCGGAACGTGAACAGAACCTCATCAGTTCCTCCGGGCATGCCTGGGGCAGGATAACGGCCTCTGCCCGGCTGATGAGATCCATGTCCCCGGCATCCGGGGACCGCGATCCAAGGACAATCTGGATATCCGCATCAAAACATGGGTGAAAAGACACGATCATGATTGACCACCTGCTCAGGTTTTTGCTGCTGTTTCTGAAAGACATCCCGGATTGCATTACCCCCGTATGACTGCAACCCCGGGCATGGCTTGACTTTTCTCCAGCTCAAGTCCGGTCATTTTGACCGGATCCGGCCCGGCACCTGTATTTGCCCACGACCTTCTCTTTTCCGCGTTTGTTGCCCAAGACCGGCGAATGTTCTCCGGTTTGACATTGCCTTCTGAAATGGATATTATCATATATGCTTGCTACCGCCCATCCATAAATGAAATTCGGGCACGCACAGGCGGGCAAGTGATCCCGCAGATTGACGCAGGGATTGC
>CAYTJI010000139.1:0-5793 GCA_964438065.1 uncultured Desulfobacteraceae bacterium
GGTCCGGGAGGCGGTGTCCCTGGAACTGCGGGACGGCCGCCTGGTCACGGTGCCTCTTGAGGGCCGAAGATCTACCTGGACGTCAGTATCGCCTATCTCAGGGACCAGCCCCTGTCTCCGCCCGCCCGGGCGTTCCTTGACCTCCTGGGGACGATGGCCCCCGGGGATATGTCCCCCGAGGGCATCGGGGCGCTGATGGCCCGGATGCTTTCCAAGAGAGGATGATGACGGTCGGCGCCGGGATCCCGGTGCGCCCGGCGTCCGTTGAAAAAACCGATGAACCGAGTCAACTCAACGAGGGTCATGCCCGGGGAAAAAAATCTCAGATTTTTTCGGTGGTTCCTGCTGCTCCACTTTGTTTTTTTCACCGTTCTTCCGGCCCCCTGCCGGGCGGCCGTGGTGGAGGTGACGATCGCCTGTTCCGGGGACCGGTTCCCCGCGGGGGGGACCTATCCCATCGTCATAAAATTACGTATCGCCCAGGGCTGGTACATCCACGGAACCCGGAAGAGCGAGGGGTTCATCATCCCCACGGTCCTTTCCTTCGAGAAATCTTCCGGGGTCCGCGTGGCGGACCTGCGGTTCCCCGAGCCGGAGGAGAGGTCCTTTGAATATGCCGATATGCCGATGGCGGTCTTTTCGGGCGAGATCCGGGTCCGGGGCCGGATCGTGATCGAAAAAACCGCCCCGCCCGGAAAACGGGTGGTGGAAGGTCGTCTTTCCTTCCAGGCCTGTTCCTCGAATTCCTGCCTTCCTCCGGAAACGATCCCCGTGCGCCTGGAGATACGGGTGGTCCCGCCGGCGTCCGGCGGTGCGTCCGTGAGTCCGGCCGCCGCACCCGGGGCCGGTTTTTCCGGGTCCGGCGGCGGGGCGTCCGGCCGGGAGGGCGGTGCCGGCTTGCTGCTTACCCTGGTGGGGATCTTCGTGGGCGGCCTGGCCCTTAACCTGACCCCGTGCGTGTATCCGCTCATCCCCATCACCGTTTCGTATTTCGGGGGCCGGAGCCGGCGGCGCGGGGATCTGGCCGTGGCGCACGGCGCGGTCTACGTCCTGGGCCTTTCCGTGACCAATTCTCTCCTGGGTCTGGGCGCCGGCCTGTCGGGCGGCATGCTGGGGTCGGTTCTCCGAAATCCCCTTGTTCTCATCTTCGTGGCCATGGTCCTGGTGTCGCTGGGCCTGAGTTTTTTCGGGGCCTGGGAACTGCGGCTCCCTGCGTTTCTGATGCGGGCGGCCTCGAAAAGTTATACCGGGTACGCGGGGACCTTTTTCATGGGGCTCACCCTCGGCATCGTGGCGGCCCCCTGCCTGGGGCCCTTCATCCTGGGACTTCTGACCTACGTGGGACAGAAAGGGGACCCGTTCCTGGGATTCCTCTGCTTTTTTGTCCTGAGTCTCGGCCTCGGCCTGCCCCTCGCCGTTCTGGCCGTTTTTTCGGGCGCTCTGGAGCGGTTGCCTGCATCCGGCGCATGGATGGTCTGGGTCAGGAAACTCCTGGGATGGGTCCTTTTCGGAATGGCGGCCTACCTGCTGAGGCCCCTGATCCCGGGGGACATGGAGAAATCGGCCGTCATGGCGGCGGTCCTGGCCGCTGCGGCGCTTCACCTGGGGTGGCTGGATCGAACCGCCGGGCCATCACGCCTGTTTCCCCTGGCCAGGAAGGGCGCAGGTCTCATGCTGGCGGCAGGCGCTGTCTTTGTCCTCGTGACCGCGCATCCCGGGGAAAAAGGCCTCCGCTGGACCCCCTATACCCCTTCCCTGGCGGCGCGGGCCGCAACGGAAAAGCGGCCGGTGATCATCGATTTTTATGCGGACTGGTGCCGGCCGTGCGTGGAGATGGACCGGGAGGTCTTCACCGATCCCCGGATCGTGGCCCTGAGCGGGCGTTTTCTCGCGTTGCGGGTGGACCTGACGCGGAAAGGCCCGGGACAGGACCGGTTGTTGAAGCGGTTTCACGTCCGGGGGGTGCCCACCCTCATCTTCCTGAATGCGGAAGGCGTTGAACGCCGGGATATGAGAATCGAATCGTATGTGAAGCGGGACGAGGTGTTGCGAAGGCTCCGTTCTCTTGCTGGACCTTTCGATCTCCATCCTATTGACAAGAAGAAGGGATCGCAATCTGTTCCGTTGAAGAATCGGAACAAGAGATTGTAGATCTGAAGAAAAATTTTATTGATCTAAAATGGGCCGAGTCAGGGGTACGGGAAAATGCAATATGATTCTACTCTAGACAAAACTTCCCCGATGATATGGGGATATTTCATGGAACCTGATGGAAAAATAATATCTTTCTCGCAGTCGTGGCAATTAATGACCGGATACAGGATTGATGAATGCCATGCCGATACAGACCTCTTAGAGATGGTTGTCCACCCCGACGACCGACCGGCTGTTGCAAGGCATTTTCATGAGGCACTTGAATCGGAAGAAACATCTTCCATTGACTTTCGTATGATAACCAAAGATGGTCAAGAACGTTTAATGCGCCATATCTGCCATCCGCATTATGGCACTGACGGGCGTTACATAGGTCGATGTGGCATCAATTTGGACATTATCGAGCAGATCCGGGCAGAGAATGAGTTGAAAAAAATTTCTGATGAACAGGCGATCTTACTCGATCAAGTACCTGTAATGATTTTTTGGATAGATAAGCAGGGGAAATTTGTAAAGGTCAATGAGACATTTGCAGAAGTACTAAAGAGATCAGTGGTTGATATCAGGGGAAAGTCATTATTTGAGCTATATCCGGAACCTATGGCCAGAAGATATTATGAAGATAATTTGGCAGTTATAACATCCGGAATTCCGAAAACTCATATTGAAGAAATCGTAAAAATTCCCGGAGGAAGGATATGGGTCAGGACGAAGAAGATACCATACAGGGACGAAGATGGTGTTATAGCGGGGATAATAGGTTTTTCGATCGATATCACCCGAAGCAAACGCATGGAACAGGCCTTGGTAAAACGAGAAAAGGAATTGAAGGTAAAGGAGCAAAACCTGGAGGAAGCAAATGCTGCATTGAGGGTTTTACTGAAAAACCTGGAAGAAGAAAAAAAAGAGATTGAAAATAAGGTACTTTTCAATATAGAAAAATTAGTTATGCCCTACTTGGAACGATTGAAGATGATTGAAATGGACAAAAGACAGGCGGCCTATATAAATGTTTTAGAATCTAATTTAAAGAACATCATCTCTCCACTTGCACGCAATCTGTCAATGAGATATGCGGCCTTTAGCCCGGTAGAGATCCAGGTGGCGAATCTGATTAGACAGGGGAAAACCACAAAAGAGATCGCAGCATTGTTGAATATAGCCAAAAGCACGGTCGATTCTCACAGATACCAGATTAGGAGAAAACTTCGGATAAAAGGGAAAAAAATAAACCTCAGGTCCTTCCTCGAACGCCAACTATAGTATGGATGTCATGTCCATATTTTATCCTTAATAATTCCATGTTGCATTTTCCGTCCTTTCTGCCATCCTGAAGCAAAAAACATATGATTCCTAATGGTTATCAGGTCCGTCAAAAGAAGAGGAAAGGAGCAATTGTTTTGATCTCTGGTGGTAGACTGGCCTACGAAGAGTTGAAATCGAGAATCAGAGAAGTGGGCCAAAAGGCTACTGGGGTTAAGGAAGCGCAGAAGAAAATAGCCCGTTTAAACACATTTTTGCATATTATTCAAAATCTTTCTCAGCTCATTTCCATGGGAAAAGACTGTGACAGCCTGCTCAAAGATATTTGTGAGTGCCTAGTTGGGATTCAGGGGTATTGCAACGCCTGGATCGTTTTTATGGATAAATCGGGAGAGATTACGGCCACGGCCCAGTCAGGTTGGGGGAAAGATTTTCTTCCTTTGCTCAAAACCCTGAGACGCGGTGACCTGCCTGTTTGCGGGCAGAAGGCTCTGAGCCAACAGGACGTTGTAATCATCAGAGAGCCATCTTTCGATTGTATAGATTGTCCTCTGTCGCATATTTGTCGTGGGATGATGAGAATGGCTGTCCAACTGGAATGCAGGGGGAAGATTTACGGCTTCTTATGTGCAACCGTTCCGCCTGGGTATATTGCACAAGGAGATGAAGCGCCTATCTTCTTTAAAGAAATTGCTATGGACATTGCTTTCGCCCTTCACTGCATAAGAGTGAGCGAGGAGCAAGAGCATGCTAAGGACGCACTGCGAAAAGCCAACGAAGAACTGGAACGAAAAATGAAAGAGCGTACCGCTGAGCTGATCAAGGTAAACGAGCAATTGAACCGGGAAATAGGGATGTCCAAGCAGGCCCTGTTGCTTGTTCATGAAACTGAGAAACAAGTTCGAGAAATCAGGACCATGTTCCAGTCGGTCTTTGACGGCATTTCAGAGCCTCTGGTTTTATTGGACCAAAATATGGCTATCGAGAAGGTAAACAAGGCTGGTTGGGACTATTATAAAATAACCGAAGATCAAGATGTTATCGGAAAGGCCTGTTATAATGCATTTAGGGGGAGGTCGAATCCATGCGAAGGATGTCTTCTTCCCTCAAGTATAATTGAGGGTCGGCGAGTTTCGTTTGAACGTAAAGGGTTTATAGACCCTTCAACGGTAGAGCAGGTGATTGTCAATCCAATCAAGGGGAATAAAAAATCCGGCGCGGTTATACACATCGTGGATATTACAAAGCTAAGGCAAATGGAGAGAGAACTCATTCGGGCCGATAAAATGATCTCTTTAGGTGTCTTGGCCTCTTGCGTAGCCCATGAGATCAACAATCCGAACAACTTTATTATGTTGAACGCACCTCTCTTACATGAGGCATGGGAGAGCACCGTGCCTATCCTTGAGAAATACTACGAAGAAAATGGTGATTTCAACACAGGAGGCTTGCCCTATAGCGAGATGCGTGACGAGCTTCCCAAATTATTGTCGGGGATAGAAGATGGCTCAAAGCGTATCAAACGGATTGTTCAGGAGCTGAAAGATTACACTCGTAAAGGTTCATCTGATATGGATATGGATCGGTCTGTGAATATCAACAAGGTCATTAGGCGTGCCGTTTTACTTTGCAAGAATCTGATTAGGAGGAGTACAAGAAATTTTGGTGTTGAGTACGCTGAAGACCTGCCGTCCATCAGGGGGAATGGACAACAACTCGAACAGGTTATTGTCAATTTGCTTCAGAATGCCTGTCAGGCGCTCCCGGATAAAGGCAGAGGGATCTTTCTGGAGTCGTATTTTGATGAAATGAAGGGGTCAATAGTGGTCGAAGTGAAAGATGAGGGTGAAGGTATTCCTGAGGAGTATGTGGCGCGTGTCATGGATCCGTTTTTCACCACCAGATCCAAGGAGGGGGGTACAGGCCTGGGGCTTTCTGTCTCACTAAAGATTGTCAAGCGTCACGGGGGTACCATTGAGGTGGAGAGCAGGAGGGGAGAAGGGACAATTTTCAGGATTCTGTTCCCGATCGCGAAAACAAAACCAACAGCCAAAGTCCTTGTGGCCGATGACGATCCCGTAATCCGAGAACTTCTAACCGCTGCGTTTGAGGAACACGAACGGTTTTCCGTAAGGACGGCGTCCAACGGTGCTGAGGCGTTCCTCAAAATGGGCCAGGACCCCCCGGATCTGCTTATCCTTGATATCCAGATGCCCGATATGGATGGGGTGGAGGTCTGCCGTCTTATCAAGGAAACGCCACAATTGAGATCGGTCAAGGTCGTTATTATTACAGGAGAGCCATACTCTTTCCGGGCGGAAAAGATTTCGGGGATGGGTTTCAACCATATCCTGCCCAAGCCTTTTCAAATCGGAG
>CAYTJI010000140.1:0-5739 GCA_964438065.1 uncultured Desulfobacteraceae bacterium
AAATTGTTGAACCTTCCCCAGACCGGATCCAGGCCCCCTGTCCGTACAGCGGTTGGTGCGGCGGATGCCAGTGGCAGCAAATCCGCTATGACCGGCAACTGATCTTTAAAAAAGAGCATGTTGAGGAATGCCTGTCCCATATCGCTTCACTGAAGGCCGTTGCTGTCCGTGATACAATCCCTTCCGAAAATATATTCGCCTATCGGAACAAAATGGAATTCTCATTTTCCGACCGCCGCTGGTTTCTTCCTCATGAACTGGACAGACGCAATGCGGAAGGGGGGGTTGCTCTGGGCCTGCACGTGCCGGGTACATACAACAAGGTCATTGACATTGATGCCTGCCTGCTCCAGGCGGAAGAAGGAAACCGGATTCTGCGGGACATCAAACAATTTGTAAAGAACAGCGGGATTCCGGTCTATAATCTGAAAACACACGAAGGCGTCTGGAGATTTCTCGCCCTTCGCCATTCGTCGGCTCTTGATGAGTGGATGATCAATATCGTGACATCGCGGGAAATCCCGGATGTCGCCCGGGAATTGGCAGGGCATCTGGTCCGGAAACATCCCCGTATCACATCAGTCATAAACAACATCAGCCGCAGAAAAGCCGCCGTTGCCACCGGAGAAAGAGAAATCGTTATCCGGGGAAATTCCTGCATCGCGGACAGGATCGGATCCTTCACTTTCCAGATTTCCGCCAACTCGTTTTTTCAAACCAATTCCGCAGGGGCGAAAAAATTGTACCAGACAGTCATGGACTATGCCGACTTCAAGGGCCATGAAACCGTCCTTGATCTCTACAGCGGCACAGGCACCATTGCCGTGTTTCTTGCATCCCGCGTCCGGCATGTGACCGGCATTGAAATCAGCGAGAGCGCTGTACGGGACGCCCGGACAAACTGCAAAATAAACCGCATAGAAAATTGTCGGTTTATTTGCGGGGATATCCGGGAAAAACTTGGAGAAATAACCCGCAAACCGGACATCCTGATTATCGATCCCCCTCGTGCGGGGATGCACAAGGATGTCCTTACCCGGGTTCTGGAAATAGCCCCGGAAACGATTGTTTACGTATCCTGCAATCCCGCAACCATGGCACGGGATGTCGGCCGCATGACCCATGCCTACAAAATCGTTGAAATCCAGCCGGTTGACATGTTTCCCCATACCTACCACATCGAGGCTGTCGTCAAACTTGTCCGTTCTGCCGAAGGCCGTATGAAAAAATGAACGAGGGCTTGACCTTTCAGCAGATTAACGTATAGAATCGATCGCAATTACACAGTGAGACCCTTGAAAAACGTTTCATTCCGGCGCTGAACGGCGCAGGTGGCAGCCGTCTTCGAGGGCTCACTGCGGTCGGTCTATGTTTCTGCGAACGGAGAGATGTCCGAGCTGGCTGAAGGAGCGCGACTGGAAATCGCGTGTGCTACAAACCGTGGCACCGAGGGTTCGAATCCCTCTCTCTCCGCCACATAATTGTCAACCGGCCCCATGAGAAATCCGAATCTCCGAATTACGTTTGAAAATCCGTTTTTCTAAAGGTTCCTCACCACCATCCCGAGTCGAACATGGCCTATCAGGTTCTTGCAAGAAAATGGCGCCCTCAGGTGTTTCAGGACGTTATCGGACAGGAACACATCACCCAAACCCTGATGAATGCCATCCGGGAAGGCCGGCTGGCCCACGCCTATCTCTTTGGCGGGCCGAGAGGCATCGGCAAGACTTCCGTCGCACGCATATTCGCGAAAGCCATCAACTGCAGGGACGGAGAACCCGGGATTCCGTGTAACCAGTGCCGTTCCTGCATGGAAATCACCGACGGTTCATCCGTGGACGTACAGGAGATAGACGGTGCAAGCAACCGGGGCATTGATGAAATCCGGGAACTGAGGGAAAATGTAAAATACATGCCCGCATCCAGTAACTACCGGATATATATAATCGATGAAGTCCACATGCTGACCACCCATGCATTCAATGCCCTCCTGAAAACGCTCGAGGAACCGCCGGCTCATGCAAAATTCATATTTGCCACAACGGAACCCCACAAGGTGCCGGTGACCATTCTCTCCAGATGTCAGAGATTTGACTTCAGAAAAATACCGTACGCAAAAATCATCAGTCATCTGCAAAAAATTGCCGAAGAAGAGAATATTGAAATCAGCAAGGCCGGACTCTCGCTCATTGCCAGGGAGTCGGAGGGCTGCATGCGGGACGCGCAGAGCCTCCTCGATCAGGTTGTCTCATTTGCCGGGCGGAAACCTGATGACAGCCAGGTTATTGAGATCCTGGGTATCATTGACAGAGATATTCTTTTTGAAACTTCCCGCGCCGTCCTCGAGAATTCTCCCGACAGATGTCTGGATATTGTTGACCGGATTTTCAATTACGGTTACGACATCCGGAAGTTTTACAGCGCCCTGATGGGTCAGTTCAGAAATCTACTGGTCAGCGATCTGGCCCCGCAACCCCATTTGCTTGACCTGTCGGAGGAAGAAACGCAAACCGCCAGACAGCAGGCGGAACAGGCCGGCACGGAAAAACTCCAGATCATTCTTAATTATATGATCCGGCGGGAACAGGACCTGCGGTTCTCTTCAGACCCCCGCCTGATCCTGGAATCCATTCTGATCCGATTGTGCCGGCTGGGTGATTATCTCTCATTCGGCGATTTGATGAAAAAGATCAGCGCCCTTGAAAAAGCGTTGCTGACCGCATCATCCCTCAGCCTGCCGGAAGCCGGCGACCACATTTCGGAACCTGTTGCGCCGTGGGTTTCCGAAAAGCCTGAACAGTCTGATGAAATACATGAAGAATCCCATGCAACGCCTGAAAATAACGATGTAATTCTTGGGTCATGGAATGATTTCCTGAACTTTGTCAAAACCCGGAACCATGCCATGTTTAACATTCTTAAAGGCTGGAAATTCCTGGGTCTGAAGGGCAACCGGATTGAATTGGAAAAGTCCAGCCAGGCGTTCTCCGCTGATTTTTTTGATGACAGGGAAGCCTATGGGCAACTGACGTCCTTTTTCCGTGATTTCTGTCGGAAGGACGTGCAGATCATTATTCACCCCAATAAACATTCTGCTGCCATGGAAAACCGGAGACCGGACAGCGGATCCGCCGGGGAAGCGGACCCTCCGGACCCCATGGATATCCCCCCGCCGGTTCAGGACATCCTGGACATGTTCCAGGGAGAAATCAGGACAGACTATGACCGTAAATAGCCCTGCAAACATGGACCCGTTTTTTTGAGCCGGGCTCAAATGTTTTCTTGAGAGCGTACACCAGGAGGAAGAAATGAAAGGCGCCCCGAACATGGGCAAGCTGATGAAGCAGGCCCAGCAACTCCAGGCCAAACTGGCAAAAATGCAGGAAGAATTGAGCGACAAGACCGTGGAAGCCTCTGCCGGCGGCGGCATGGTCACTGCCGTGGCGAACGGAAGGCAGGAAATTGTTTCCATCCGCATTGATCCGGAAGTCATTGATCCGGAGGATGTGGAAATGCTCCAGGATCTTGTCCTGGCCGCTGTGAACGATGCCCTGAACCGGGCCAGGAACATGATGAACGAGGAAATGGGAAATCTGACAAAGGGGATGAACATTCCCGGGCTGCCGGGTATGTTTTGAATGCCCCAGCACTTGCGTTCTGATCCCCGGGATCTGTGTATCCGGTTTATCAGATGGCCCTGCCGGAGAACAGTGCATTCAGAGTGAACCCCGGCTGGAGAAGACAGTAGACAATGGGTATTTATCCACTACCTTTGGAAAAACTGATCGCACGGTTGACCAAGCTTCCCGGGATCGGGCAGAAATCCGCCACACGGATCGCCCTTCACATCCTGAGAAATAGCAAGGAACTGGCCGAGGGACTGGCGGAAAGTCTTGTAGAAGTCAAGGAAAAAATCCGGTTCTGCTCCATCTGTTATAACCTGACGGATGATGATCCCTGCAGCATCTGCCGTAACTCGGAACGTGCGAACGGAACAGTCTGCGTGGTTGAGGGCGCCGATGACCAACTGGCCCTGGAAGAATCCGGGACTTTCAGGGGCAGGTATCATGTGCTCCAGGGAGTGCTCTCCCCGCTGGATGGGATAGGCCCGGAACATCTCAAAATCAGGGAACTTCTCGAGAGGATCGAGAGAGAAAATATCCGGGAGGTCATCATTGCCACCAACCCCACCACTGAAGGCGAAACAACGGCATCATTTCTTGTCAAACTCCTTTCAGAAAAGGCTCCCGCGCTCAAAATCACCCGGATCGCTCTGGGGGTACCCATGGGCGGAGATATCAGGTACATGGACCGGATGACGCTGGAACATGCGATAAAAAGCCGTATCCCGATGAGCCCATGATTTCACCGGAAACGCTGAAGAAAATTGCCCGTATTGTAGGGTCCGAACACCTGTTGACGAGCCGGGATGCGCTTTCGCAATATGCCACAGACGGGACCAGGCTCGTCTTCCCGCCGGATGCCGTGGCTTTCCCGGCAGACAGCCAGCAGGTCTCGGCAATACTCGGCTTGGCCACAGAACGGAAATTTCCGGTTATCCCCAGAGGTGCGGGAAGCGGAATGAGCGGGGGAGCACTTCCCGTTATGGGCGGCCTGGTCATGTCCATGAACCGTTTCGACCGTCTGATCTCCATTGACCCGGACAATCTGATTTGCAAAGTAGAGCCGGGAGTCATCACGGCCCGCCTCCAGGAGGCCGTGGAAAAAGTGGGACTCTTCTACCCGCCCGATCCTGCAAGTGTGGACATATCCACGATCGGCGGCAACGTGGCCGAATGCGCGGGAGGCCTCCGGGCCGTGAAATACGGGGTTACCAGAGACTATGTTCTGGGCCTCACCGTGGTGCTGCCGACCGGAGAAATTATCCATACCGGGGTCGAAACCATGAAAGGGGTGGCAGGCTATGACCTGACCCGACTCATCGTCGGTTCTGAAGGCACCCTGGCGGTGATCACCGCCATCACCCTGCGACTGATCCCGAAACCGGAAGCCAGAAGGACCATGCTTGCGTTTTTTCCGGATGTTTCAACAGCCGTTCGCACGGTTTCCGAAATCATCCGAAATAAAGTCATTCCGACCGTACTGGAGTTCATGGACAGGATTTGCCTGGACTGTGTTATGGCAGACATGGGCATCCCCATGCCACCCGATACCGGCGGCATGCTCCTGATAGAGGTCGATGGAGAAGAGACGGCGGTGGCTCTGGAGGAAAGGAAAATACGGGAAGTCTGTTCCTCCGGCGGGAGCCTTCAGTTTGAAACAGCCGGCAGCAACGGGGATGCCGACAGATTGTGGGCAGCCAGAAGAGAGGTTTCACCTTCTCTCCTCCGTCTGAAACCCCACAAGATCAGTGAAGATATTGTCGTCCCCCGCAACAGAATGCCTGCGCTGTTTTCCTGCCTGGATGAACTAAGCAAGGCATACGGCATTCCTGTCCCCGCATTTGGTCATGCAGGCGACGGCAACATTCATGTCAATATCATGATTGACAGGAATGACCCCGGGGACACGAAAAGAGCAGAGAAACTGGTGCATGCACTCTTTGAACGGGTCATTCAGATGGGCGGGACCATCACCGGCGAACACGGCATCGGCATTACCAAGTCACCTTACCTGGGCATGGAAATATCCCGACCCGGCATTGAACTCATGACCCGGATAAAAAAGGCCTTTGATCCGGCTGGAATTCTGAACCCCGGGAAGATATTTCCCGGCAAT
>CAYTJI010000141.1:0-5726 GCA_964438065.1 uncultured Desulfobacteraceae bacterium
CTAACGTGATGACTGACAGGAGGATCATTTTGTTGTCCCCTTGAAGATCTCTATGCCCCGATCGATGCTTTTGAGAATAAACCGGAAGAGCATCAAGGCAAAGCCGGCAGGAATGATCAATTCCCCGATCCAGGCGGGAAAATGACTAAAAAGGGTTTCTCCGTATCCCAGTTCCATCCGGACATAGACGACACAGACCCACAGCAATATGGCAGATATGAGAACGCACACGAGTGAAAGGACGAATTCGCGTATGGGAAGCCAATTTTTTGGGAAAAAAGCGCCGAAGAGGTCAATGCGGATGTGCCTTTCTTCTCTTGTGACAAGCGAAGCGCCCAGAAATGTCAGCCACAGGACGAGAAGGCGTGCAAAAGGTTCGGACCAGTCCATGTAGCCCATCATGGCATTGGCCCATTGAAAATGGGCGTGCGTGTAAAGGTCCCGGAGGCAGACCTGAACAAACATTAGAATAACCATCGACCAGACGAAAGTGGTGACCAGCCATCCTTCCGCACGGGCGAGAATTTCGTCAAACCGTTTCAGCACATTCATTTGGCCGGCCATTCGAATCGAAATGGGGTTTGGCGTATGGCATCCCGGACTGAGAGCATCTGAAAAAAACCTCCCATTTACCGGGTCTGGGGGCTGGCATCGTTTGAATCATGAAGCAGTGCAGTGATTCTGTCCAGAAGTTCTTTTGGGTATATTTTTCCAGTCAGTCTCCGGGCGACTATGGCACGTACACTCCGGAACTCTTCCAGGTCTTTGCCTGCAGGCGGCGGCGTTATGGTTACGCCGCTGTTTTTGATGATCTGGATAGCCTCTGTATTTTGTTTTCTCAGGGCCAGAGTAAGGTCCGTCATGACTTTCTCCGTGGAAGTCCGGAGAATTGCTATAAGGTCCCGGGGGAGTTTTTTCAAATACCTGGAAGAGATAAGAATAGCGCCCGTAGAATGCACAATCGGCAGATCGAGCATATCGTTCATGGATGTATACCACTGAAGAGCAAGAGCGCCGAGCGGCGGCGCGTAGATGGTGTCGATCATGCCCGTATTGATGGCCGTGGTGACGTCCGTAACCGCCAGAGGAATCGGATTGACCCCCATGACAGCGAATGTTTCCTTGGCAATCGGATCCCCCGCCCACGCCCACACCTTGTGCCCGGACAGGTCCCTGAGGGTGCGGATCGGCTTTTTTGAGAAAAGATACACGTAGCCGACTTCCGCCCAGGCCAGAAGGTCAAATCCCTTTTTTTTGAACTGGTTTTCAAAAAACGGACGCAATTCCCGATGAACCCGGTCTACCTCATCGTAGTTCTTGAACAGGAACGGCAGGTCGAGAACTCTTACCATGGGCAGGATCTGACCAAAGCCGACACCGGTAAAACCCGTGCAATGGATCTGGCCGATCCGGATTTTCCTTAATACATCCAGTTCGTCCCCGGCGATCCCGCCTGCATAGACGCGGAGCCCGAGTCGGCCCCCGCTTTTTTCCCGCAGATCCTTGTCCAGGGTTTTGATATATTTCACCCATGTTGATCCTTCCGGGGCCACTGTGGCGAATTTAATCATATACTGCGGTTTAGCCGTAACAGCAGTGGACCACAGGAGAATGAATGCGCAAAAGGATAACACAAGCCAAACCGGTCTGCGCCTTTTCAAGTTTTCCTCCCAATAATTAGGTTCCATCCATAATCCCTGCGTCAATCTGCGGGATCACTTGTGCAAAGAAAAAGGTCGTCCGTCATTTCCTGCAGATGCTCAATTTTCCGCTTCATGACGGCGTTGATCAGGCAAACTTCTCGCAGCTCATCCGGGGCCGTTTTCCGGACCTGTTCAATTAGTTTGAGGAACAGTCTCTTGTTTTGTGCCCGGACCGCATAGTAACGTGCGAAGTAGTACTGGGCCAGAAAAAATTTGCCTTTGCTCATTTCAAGCGATTTTTCAAAGAATTGTCTTGCCTTGGCCGCATCCCCGCCCAGGGGCCCCGGCATGGCCGAAAGGATCGTGCCCATCAGGATGTACGGGGCACCGTAAAAGAAATCCGGTTTTATTTCCAGAACCCGCTCCAGGCAGGCCTGTGCAGCGCTTAACTGACCCAGGGCGGCCGGCTGATCGAGGTTCAGGTTTATCCATGCATTCCAGGCCATGGTCGTCCAGAACAGGGCCTCCAGTCCCCCACTTCCGACTGATTCCAGACGCTTGCGGATCACGTTGCTTGCTAAATTACCCATTCCCCGGGACGGTACCTGCCATCCGAGTGCCTTCAGTCCATAGTCCCTGGCCCGGAGATAGAGGGATGATGCGGTTTCAGGATTTTCATCTTCAACAAACAACAGGGCGTATCCGGAAAAACCGGTGCACAGTGCGGTCAGGATCCGCCTGTTCTCAGGGTCGTTTTTCAGCAGACCTTCCATAAGTTTCAAACTGGCTGGCAGAGAGGCCCCAGCCAGGTCCGCATCGCACTCTTCAAAAAATGTCTGGGACAGCCGCGGAATGAAAGAGGGAGTTAGTCTCAAGGCCATTTTTACACAGCCCGTTAAGCACAGGCAGAGGCCACAGACAGGAAACAATTTCCAAACTTGTTTCATAACGGAAACCTTTAAATTTTTCAGGTTAATCCGTGCGTTGGGACACCATGCTGCGAAGGGGCATGTGAGAGCTCTGAGGCGGGTTCAGACATCCCTTTCCCCGGATGGACAATAGCTATACACGAAATGCCGGGATCCGACAAGTTGAAAATATGCCTGTTTCATGGACAACGATTTGCTTGATATAACCGCATGTTTCGTGTCTAATTCATCAATAGAAATCCTTGCCCTGAGGGCAAGGTCAGAGTACAGTGGCTTTGCCATCTGAACGACCCATTTGTTGTATCCAGGGCTGAGTTGTCCCCACAACATGGCCAGGGTGAACAAGTGAATCGGGAAATTATCGCAAACAATATTGTCTGGGTTCCCAAATACCGATTTCGGGTTCTTACTGGGCTGGTACCCGGATATTCCGGAACGTAATCCCTGCAGTGTTATATCGGAATGATCGGTGCGTGCGTACCCATGTGGGATCCGGATTTCCGAGATCTGAGATATGCGCCTGAAACCATGTCTGGGCTTTATTCTGTTTATCTGTATCGTTTCCTTGAACCATGTTGTCCGCGCAGATTCGCCCTTTGTGTCCATCAGCGGAAACAGGATCTCCATCCACGCGGAGAAGACACCCCTCCAGGATATTCTGAAACAAATGGTGGCATTCGGCATACGGGTTCGCATTGATCCCGGGCTTAACCCCAAGATTACGGCGTTTTTTGAAAACCGGGACATCCAGAAGGGGATCGGCTCCATCCTGAGGCCCCTCAATTATGTCCTGATCTGGAAAACCATGGCGGGTGCTCCGGTTTCGGTAGACAGACTGACGGAAATACAGATATTCAGAACCGGTGAAAAGCAACGCATGCAGTTTCTTGCCCGGCCGGGGTTTGTTGTTCAGAAAGACCCGCGGGATGGATCCCTGTATGTCAAAGATGAGATCCTGCTGAGGCTGGGTCAGGGTGTCTCTTATGCCGAATTTATGCAATTGCTGAAAAAATTCGGTGGAATTGTCGTAGATGTAGATCCCGTCCCGGGGATTTACAGGATTCGTCTTCCTGAAGGTTCGGATGTCCCTGCACTGGTCAGCAGAATCAGAAAACAGCGCGGTGTTTCGGGTGCGGAACCCAACTATGCGTATCCGGTTATGCGGCCCTACAGGGGAGAAAGCATCACCGGCGTGGACGAAATCAGGACGCAGCACGCGGTTCAACCGGCCGGGGCGCCCATAGCAATTCTCGACACGGGATTCCGTTCGGACGCCGGGACGGAAGGTATTGTCGTCGCATCACTTGACGCACTGAACCCTGAGCGAACCATAACAGACGATTTGGGCCACGGGACTCAGATGGTTCTGATTGCGTCCGGTCTGGTGCGGCCGTTCGGCGTCCGGGAGATTTCCGGCAACAAAGGCCCCGTAATTCCTATAAGAATTTTTGATGACAATGGGGTTACATCCAATTTCACAATTATGCGAAGTGTTGATTTTGCCCTCAGAAACGGCGCACGTGTCATGAGTCTGAGCTGGGGCACGGATACCCGGAGCGGGTTTCTCGAAAGAGCTTTAGAACACGCCCGGTCAAAGGGCCTTTACATTGTGGCCTCTGCAGGAAACGAGCCTACGGGGAAACCGGTGTATCCCGCTGCGTATCCGGGCATTATCGGGGTCGGGGCCCTGTCGCCGGACGGCAGGCCCTGGGAAAAATCCAATTACGGGGATTTTGTCATGATCCGTGCGCCCGGGTTTGCCGCATTGCCAGTAGGTTATCATGGGGATCCCGGTATTTATGCCGGCACATCCATATCCGCGGCTTTCGTGGCGGGAGCCGTTTCGGATTATGTATCCCGGCATCCTGGAGCAACACTGGAGGATGTGTGCGTTGCCCTGCGAAACCGATTCTGATTCCGGGCCCGGGTAGGTGGGAATCTTGTGCTACGTCGGATTCGGGACGGGACGCGGTGAAGCGGGTATGAACGGACCGCCCATCACGCGGTTTCTGCCGGCCTGTTTGGCCTGATACATGAATTTGTCTGCGAAATTGATCATGGCCTCGTAGGAGACCGTTTCTTTTGGGGCAATATCCGGAACAAAACCGGTCACCCCGAAACTGGCGGTGATATGGAAGTTTGTTTCCGGTGTTTCAATAATTCTGTCGGAGAGTTTGCTGCGAAGCCTTTCCGCCTGACTGATGGCGCTTTCGATATCTGTTTCGGGCAGTACGACCAGGAACTCCTCTCCCCCGTACCGTGCCAGCCAGTCAACTTTGGAACGGATCAACTCACTCAGGCACAGAACGAATTCCCTCAACACGCGATCACCGACCTGATGACCGTAGCGGTCATTCACCCGTTTGAAATGGTCAATATCGGCAAGGACGAGTGAAAGCGGCCGTCCATAGCGTTCCGCTCTTTTGATCTCCCTGGGGAGTTGCTCCGTGAGGTAAGCGCGATTATAGCTTCCGGTGAGCGGATCGGTTATGGAAAGGGCCTTTTTTTCTTCGTACAACAGGGTATTGTCCATGACAAGAGAACACAGTTTGGTCAATATCTCCAGGTGCCTGTCATCCTCCTTGGTCAGAGAACTCCCCTGTATCGGAGTGAAAAGAAAAGCAACCCCCCGGGTTCGTTTGATTGTGGAAAATGGCAGGATGAACAGCATCATCTCTTTCTTGTCTTTATATGCCAGAGAGGGAACAAGGCCGGGGCGCCTTCTCTTAATGATAGAAGCAAACATGCCGCATTCTATCTGAAGATCCTGTTCTTTCTGACAGATATCTGTTCTGTCTGCCGGTGTGACTTCCTGGAGGCTGAATTCGTGGGTGTCTTCATTTTCCAGAAACAATGCGGAGGACTCTATCCGGATGAGATTACGGATATCATCCAGGAAAATTTTCCATATCTGGCGGATGTCCATTTTTTCCTGAAACCGGCTCAACTGTTGTTCCATCTTATCGATCAGTTCCCAGATAGCGATTTCTTTTTCATTCATTGGCGGACCTCATTCAAATAGTGGAACCGCGCCATCGGATACGGGATGACTGAGACCTGTGATTGTCGATAATAGATCAGTCCGTTATTGAATGTCAATTTCACCAGGTTTTGGAAAAGTCACAAAAGTTTCCATAAGGAAGGGTCGGTGGAA
>CAYTJI010000142.1:0-3983 GCA_964438065.1 uncultured Desulfobacteraceae bacterium
GCCCGGATATTGCGGTACAGAATATAGATATTGGCGTCCGGGTTCTGTTCCTTGATATGAAGCGCGTTTTTGACGGCCGTCTGGCAGCATACGCGGGAGCAGTTGGCAAAGTCCTCGTTCCGGGATCCGATGCACTGAATCATGACGACATTGTTGAGATCGGAGGCGCCTTCCTCCTCCAGTCTTTTGCCCAATTCGATCTGCGTCATGATGCGGCTGTCTTCACCGTAGCCGTACTCCGTGGGCACATACTCATTGGCGCCCGTGGCCAGTATGACCACACCGTGATCGATCTTTCGTTCATACATGGACGGGCCGACCAGAACCTCAGTTGTAAAGTTGCCTTTGAAGCCTCCAAAGCCCACAATGAGAGATTCAGTCAACACCTGTATTTTTTCATGGCGGGTCACGTTTTCGATGAGTCCGACCAGGAGATCCTGAATATCATCTCCTTCAATAGTCCGGGTCAGTTCCCTGGCAAGGCCTCCCAGGTGCGCTTCCTTTTCAATGATTACGACTTCAAAGTCCTGATCCGCAAGACTGAGCGCAGCGGTCATCCCCGCCACACCGCCGCCTACGACAAGCGCCCGTTTGTTGATTGAAATTTTTTTCGCCCGGAGAGGGGAGAGAAGTCCGGCGCGTGCGACCGACATACGGATAAGATCCTTCGCCTTGTCCGTGGCAGACGGGGCATCATCACTATGCACCCACGAGTTGTGGTTTCTGATATTGGCCATTTCAAACAGATATGGGTTTAATCCGCAGGCCCTGAGCGTGTCCTGGAAAAGGGGTTCATGGGTTGTCGGCGAACACGCCGCGACGACGACACGATTCAGCCCCTGCTCCTTGATGACCTGTTTCATCCTGTCCTGGGTATCCTGGGCGCAGGTGAAGAGATTTTGGTCCACATGAACCACATGGGGCAGGGTAGCGGCATATTCAGCGACGGCAGGCACATCCACCACGCCGCCGATGTTGGTTCCGCAGTTGCAGACAAACACGCCGATCTTGGGCTCTTCGTCTGTAACATCAATTTCTTCGGGAACCTCAACGGTCCTGGTCTCTGTCCCCCGTGCCTCGGACAGATCCATACAGGCCGCGCAGGCGGCCGCGCTGGCTTCCGTGACGGAAGAAGGAATATCCTTGGGCCCCTGGAAAGCACCGCACACATAAATGCCGTCTGTTGAAGTACGGACCGGGTGGAAAGTTTCGGTCCGGCAAAACCGGTCCTCATTCAATTCAATTCCGAGCCTTTCTGCGAGTGCAGCGACTTCCGGGGGAGTCTCCATACCGACAGACAAGACCACCATGTCAAAGGGTTCTTCAATGAAATCGCCGTCTTCAGTGGCGTATTTCAGCAGCAGATCATCAGTCCCGCTGATGGGATCGATGGTATGGACCCTGGACCGGATATACCGGATGCCGTGTTTTTCTCGGGCACTGTCATAATAATTTTCAAAATCTTTTCCAAATGTCCTCATGTCCATAAAAAATATGGCACAGTCCAGGTCAGCCCCGGCATGTTCCTTTGCGATGACCGCTTCCTTGGTGGCATACATGCAGCATACCGACGAGCAGTAGCCGTTGTCGCAGCGGTTGATATCCCTGGAGCCCACACACTGAAGCCATGCGATTTTTTTGGGCTCTTTTTCATCGGATAGCCGGATAAGATGTCCCATGGTCGGGCCTGATGCTGAGAGAATCCGTTCAAATTCCATGGATGTAATCACGTTCGGATGTCTCGCGTAACTGTAGGTGTCAAATTTTGACGGATCAAAGGCCTGAAAACCGGGTGACAGGATGATCGAGCCCACATTCAGCTCAAGCCGCTCTGTCTGTTCTTTGTGGGTTTCCAGTGTGACGGCCCCGGCCTTGCATATTTCCACACACTGGAAGCATTCGCAGCAGTAACCGCAATTCAGGCAGCGGCCGGCCTCTTCTCTTCCAGCGGCTTCCTCAAGCCCCGGTTCCACCTCTTTAAAGTTGCCTTTACGCTTTTCAAGTGAAATTTCCGGCATCTTGGCCCGGCCTTTTCTGGGCTCATCCGGCGGAACCGGGCGATACACCGGATGAGCCGTGGAAGTGGGCTCACGGCCCTCAGTCAGGTCTCTTCCGTCCAGATACCGCACAATGGATTCAGCGGCCTCGCGGCCGGCCGCGATGGCACCGATGGCGACCCACGGTCCTGTCTGGACATCACCTCCGGCAAAAACCCCTTCGCGTCCGGTCGCATAGGTAACCGGATCCACTTCAATCGTCCCCCATCTGGAAAATTCCAGGCCCATGACATCTTCAAAGCCGGATATTTCGGGTCTCTGGCCGATGGCCGAAATCAGTTGGTCAATTTCCAGGTCGAATTCACTACCAGGGACCGGTACAGGCCTTCTTCTGCCGGAAGAGTCAGGTTCGCCCAGTTCCATCCGGATGCACCGGACACCCACTACCCTGCCGTCGGCCACCCGTATCTCCTGCGGTGCGCTGAGGTATGTGATTTTTACGCCTTCTTCCTCCGCTGCCCGGATCTCTTCCTCCCACGCGGGCATTTCGGCCCGGGTGCGGCGATACAGGATATTGACCTCTTCGGCATTCAGCCGGACTGCGGAGCGGGCCACATCAATCGCTACGTTTCCCCCTCCGATAACGGCCACTTTCTTGCCCACATGCACTTTCCCGGCCAGATTCAGCTCTCTGAGGAAGTCGACCCCCTGGCACACGCCTTCTGCTTTTTCCCCGGGAACGCCCAACTCGATGCCACGGTGGGCGCCCGTGGCCAGGTATACCGCCCGGTATCCTCTGGCCAGAAGATCATCCACGGTCAATTCAGGCCCAAGGGGTGTGTTGAATTTTATTTCCACGCCCAGTCCTGTAATGACTTCGATCTCTCTGTCCAGGATTTCCACGGGCAGACGGTGATCGGGAATCCCCACACGAAGCATACCGCCTGCCACGGGCAGCGCCTCGAATATGGTTGAGATAATCCCCTTTCGTGCCAGATGATAGGCCGCGGAAAGGCCGGCAGGGCCCGAACCCACGATCGCGATTTTTTCATCTCTTTGAGGCAGACAGGCGATTTCGATTTGCCTGGGATCGTACTGGTCCGCGGCCAGGCGTTTCAGATCCCGGATGGCTACCGGTTCATCAACCTCGCAGCGTCTGCAGGCGTCTTCGCATCCGTGCGGGCAGATTCTTCCCAGAACGCCGGGAAGAGGCAGGTCTTCCATAATGATCTGCAGGGCCTCCCGGTATTTGCCCTCCTTGACCATCTGGACATATCCCTGCACATTCAGACCTGCGGGGCAGGCCAGGCGGCAGGGGGCCTTGTCCGCTTTGTCAATGGCAAAGGCCCCGGGGATGGCTTGCGCATATTTCTTGTATGTTGCTTTCCTCTTGCTCAGCCCCTGATCATATTCACTGGGCAGTACGACAGGACACACCTCGGCACAATCGCCGCAGGCCGTGCATTTGGAAAGGTCAATATACCGCGGGTCTTTGCGGACCGTGACTTTGAAATTTCCTTTCGATCCTTCGACGGTTTCAATGTCCGCGCGTGTAATCAGATTGATGTTCAGATGCCGGCCGACCTCGACCAGTTTGGGGGAGATGATTCACATCGCACAGTCGTTGGTGGGGAATGTCTTGTCCAGTTCGGACATGATTCCGCCGATGCCTGACGATTTTTCCAGAAGATGAACGTAATAACCGGAGTTCGCCAAATCCAGCGCACACTGCATACCGGCGATGCCGGCCCCTGCAACCAGAACGGACCCGGATAAGTTTCCGGGATTTTTGTTTGTCATCATCTGTCCCTTTCCGAGTTAGAGTTTTGCTTCATCAAGTACCTGGGGGAGTTTGTCCTCCCATCCCATGGTGGAGACCAGGACGCCGTCCATTCCGATTTCCTTGAGGCGTGTGATCAGCTCAGCGGCAATCCGGATACATGCACTTATTTTTTCCGGCGCCTTTTGGATTTGTCTGATCATCTC
>CAYTJI010000142.1:3993-5712 GCA_964438065.1 uncultured Desulfobacteraceae bacterium
TCTCCGCCGGCACGGTCATCCCTTTGACATTACGGTCGATGTAACGTGCCATGCCCGCCGATTTCAGGAGCAGGACGGTTGGAATAACCTTGATTCGGGAAGTGTCCACCCGCTTGAGAAACTGCTGGAAACGGCGGACGTCAAATATGGGATTCGTGATCACATATTCAACGCCGTTTTCGATTTTCTTTTCCAGATTTTCCAGTTCAATATCCAGCAATCCGCCGGAGACGCCTGTGTCGATGTCTGATCCGATACAGAACCGGGGCGCGCCCCGAATCTCGATTCCCGCAAGGTCTTTTCCTTTCTGGAGTCTGTTTATGGTTTCAAGCAGCTCCATCAAGTTCAGGTCATTCACCGTTCGTGCCTGGGGATGATCTCCATACTGGATTTCTTCGCCTCCAACGGCCATGATGTTGGGGATGCCCAGCGCACCCGCTGACAGGATATCCGCCTGGAGGGCCAAGCGGTTCCGGTCCCGGCAGCATACCTGATAGACGGTTTCAACGCCCGTTTTCTGGAGGAAAGCGCATGCTCCCAGGGAACTTGCCTTCAGCACGGCATTGGCCATTTCAGGAATGACGATGGCATCAAGCCTGCCTTTTGCAAGCATGGCGCTTTCATGAAGGGAAGAGAAATCGGCCCCCTTGGGGGGTTCAAACGCGCCGAGAACAACAAACTTCCCCGCTCTAATCTTCTCTTGAAGTGGCATGTGAAAAACCTCCGGAATGGTGGGGTGAGTAATGAATGGCATTTGAAACGGCCATTTCAAGATCCTGTGTCCCAAACGATTTTATATGGTAGTAAAAAATCCTCTGCTGCCTGGCGTTGCTTTCAAATTCCGGGGTGTTTGTGTCCGCACACAGGATGATGCGCAAGCCCCCTGCCATGCCCTTGATGACGGATATGAATCCGCAATCCTGCTCCAGGAGGTTCGCATCCAGCAGAAGGACATCGACGCTGCGGTTCTGGAGTGTCATCAGGGTTTCTTTCAAAGTTTTTAGACGGATAAGGGTAACTCCAAGACCGGTCAAAAAAGGCCGCAGCGTTGATGCCAGATAGTCTGTGGGTTCGGCAATGATGATCGTTTTTTCAATGCCCATAACAGCCCTTGAATTTTGTGGGAAAACGGCAAGTTCCGCCCGGCTTCCCCGTCAGGGTCAAACCTCCCCTCGCCTGAGCAGCGATCATGCTTTCGAAAACGTGTTGATGCCGGAGAGATCACTACCGACCGGGAAGGTATCCGCCCCGCAGGTGTGTTTGAAAGATATGCCGACAGACGAAGCAATATGTGTGCCGTTATTTCATTCTTCGAATTTTACTAATTAAATCCGCTAGTTAATTGCGACAGAAAAAACACGGTCATATTACCGGCGGGGTATTTTGTATCAGAAATGGAGAATAGAAACTTGTAACCATTTGAGATTATAACAAAAAATATAAAAGTGGGGAGCGGAGCAAAAACCGATACAAAATTACTCATTTTTGAAAGCCCTTGATCCGTGCTGTACTTGTCCTTGTCAACACCTGCGGAGATTGATCCGGAAAAAATGAGGGATATCAAGCGGATCCACGGGGATGGGGAGATGGAGACAATAAATACGGATATGCCTGAAGCTCAATTGCAGCGATTTTCCAGACAAAGACACTTGAGTATCACCTGAATCCTGCAAGCGTCGAGTTTGCCGAAGTTGCAAGGCGGCAAGGGCGCAGACGTAC
>CAYTJI010000143.1:0-5687 GCA_964438065.1 uncultured Desulfobacteraceae bacterium
GGCAGGTGCAAGGCGGCAAGGGCGCGGACGTACGACGATACTTCAAGTCCTTGCCAACGCCGTCCCGCCTCTAGGCGGGATAAAATCGGCGCTCCCGGAGGGTAAACTGTTTTCAAAAGCCGCAGCCTTTATGGCCGCATTCAAATCGATGCGTGTCACGCAATCCCGACATTCCCATAACTCGCTGATATTAATAACGTAATTCCTTTTTTGAGAACAGTTTATGCAGGTTTTAGGTTTCATATTTCCGCCATAGGGCGGAGTTTATGAAAAAAGCTTTCAGCAAGGCTGTCCGGGTTGCGAGCGGCGCTGCGACAGGTGGCGGGAGGCGTGGATCAATAATATGGTTGACAGACCTTTTCCGGAAATCTATATTTCTGTGCACAAAATGTTGCACCAGCAGCCTGTCAAAAAAAGCACATCGACATATCCCGTAAGATGTCACAGAACGCTGTTCGAAATGCCTTTTCCGGGCCTGTTTATTCCTTCCGAAAAATTGCTTTCCGGAATCCCGTTTGTTTTGCGAGGGTTATTTGTGATCCGTGGGGGCGTGCCTTTGAAATTGGGGTTTTGTGTGGAAAAAAGGTAATGCGCAACAGGCAGTGCATGTACGCAGGCAATTTTCCCGGCAAAAAAGCCGGGCCGGGTTTCACGGCATCCTCATTTGCCCCCATGCCCGGCGTGTTCGGGCATCCCTGAATAGGAGTATGAATTATGATACATCTTCAGGACTTGACAAAGTATTATGATGATTTCTGCGCCGTCAACCAGATCAGTCTGGACATCCGGAAGGGAGAGATCCTTGGCCTTCTGGGGCCGAACGGCGCAGGAAAAACAACGACACTACGAATGCTTACCGGATTTTTGAGGCCCACCTCAGGAACGATCCGGATCAAGGATTACTCCATCGACGACAATCTCCTGGAAATCAAGACATTGCTGGGGTACCTCCCTGAGTCTGCCCCTCTCTACCATGAAATGCTTGTTTTTGATTACCTGAACTATGTGGCGAATATACGCGGGATCGGGAAAGACAGAAAAACAGACCGTATCCGGGAGCTGGCGGATCTTTGTGCGGTGAATGAGGTGATGCATAAGCCCATCGGTCAGCTCTCCAAGGGATATAAGCAGCGGGTAGGTCTTGCCCATGCCATGATGAATGATCCCGAAATACTGATTCTGGACGAACCGACTTCCGGACTTGACCCGAACCAGATTATTGAAATTCGTGACATCATAAAAGAGATCGGAAAAACAAAAACCGTTATCGTTTCCACGCATATTCTGAGCGAGGTTGAAGCCACATGTAATCGGGTCGTTATTATGAATCAGGGAAAAGTTGTTGCCGACGGGGCCACAGAATCCCTTCGACAAGGCGGAAAGGATGAATATGCCGTGGATATCTCTCTTTTGGAAGCGGATCTAGAATCCGTCAGGAGGGAGCTGGGGACCCTTGCGGAGGTAACCGGCATTGAGGTGGTCCCGGACGGTAACATGGATAATGAAAATGTCCTTCACGTGAGGCTGAACTGCCGGTCGTCAACTGATATCCGGGGAGAAATTTATCGGAAAATCAAACAGAAAGACTGGGTGCTTGTTGAATTTCACTTGGAGAAACAGTCACTTGAAAGTATTTTCCGGCAACTCACCAAGGAGAATTGAAATGTCTCAGATCCATAATATATTCCGGAAAGAATTTACCACCTATTTTGTGTCTCCGATTGCCTACATCGTGATATCCATATTCCTTCTGGTTATCGGATGGTTTTTTTTTATGACTTTCTTTTTGTTTAACCAGGCGGACCTCAGAGATTTTTTCTCCCTGCTGCCCATTATTTTCTCATTCATTATTCCTGCGATTACCATGAGATTGTTTTCGGAGGAATTGAATGTCGGTTCCTATGAGATCCTGCTCACGCTGCCGGTCAGATCCCGTGACGTAATTCTCGGAAAGTTTTTCGCCAGTGTTGCATTTGTTACTGTGATGCTTGCGCCTACCCTTTCGTATCCCATAACGATTTCTTTTCTGGGGAAACTCGACTGGGGGCCTGTTATCGGGGGATATATCGGCGCGGTAATGCTGGGAGCGGCGTTTTCGGCCATTGGATTGTTCGCCTCATCTCTGACAAGAAACCAGATTATCGCCTTCATCATTGGCATGGTAATCTGCTTTGCCCTGACGCTGATTGACAAGATGCTTTTTTTCCTTCCCCGTTCCCTGCTGGGAGTATTCGAATACCTGGGTGCGGACTACCATTTCCGGAACATCTCGAAAGGGGTGATTGATTCCAGGGATATTCTGTATTTTCTGAGCGTTTGCTTTGTGGGCCTTTACAGTACGCACCTGGCCGTGGAAGTAAAGAACTGAGGAGACACGAGATGAGCATAAGAAATAATATGCAGAGTTATGTCAAGTTCCTGACTTACATGATTGCGGTTGTGTTGATTAATATCGCGGGTACCACACTTTTTTTCAGGATCGATCTTACGGCCAACAGGCTCTATTCTATTTCAGAGGCCAGCAGAAAAGTGGTATCGACTCTCTCGGAACCACTGACCATAAAGGTCTTTTTTACCCGGAACCTGCCGGCACCTTATAACAATATTGAACGGTATCTTCACGATCTTCTGCAGGAATACGAGATTTACGCCAACCGGTATTTCAACTACCGGTTCTACAATGTCAGCCTTGACAATGCCGGGACAGATGATGAAGCCGGGGAGAACCAGAAGATTGCGAAAGAATATGGAATATATCCCGTTCAGGTTCAGAATTTTGAAAAAGATGAGTTCAAATTTCAGAAGGCCTATATGGGGTTGGTCATCATTCACGGTGACATGATTGAAAAGATCCCGACCATTACAACAACAGACGGGCTCGAATACCGCCTGACAACATCCATCCAGAAACTGAACAACAAAATCAGTGCACTGCTGAATCTGAAGAACAAGGTGCGGATCCGACTTTTTCTTTCTTCATCGCTCAAGATCATTGCCCCGTATCTCAAGTTGAAAGACTTGCCTTCACTTCCGAAACGGGTGGAAGAGATTGTAAAGGAATTGAACGCCAAGATGTACGGCAAACTTGTCTTTGAATATTTTGATCCGTCAACAGATACCGGTCTGGAACCTGAGTTGAAAAAGTACAATATCCTGGGGCTCAACTGGCCGGCACTTTCGAATGGGAAAATCAAACCCGGCAGTGGTTTTATCGGTCTTGTTACGCAGTACGGTGAAAAAGCCATATCCATCCCCCTGATTAATATGGTGCGAATTCCGTTGATTGGAACCCAGTACAGCATGGCGGACCTGAACGAAATCGAGGACAGCATCAATCAGAGTATCGAATCAGTGATCAATATCAATGAGGATATCGGCTATCTCGCAGACCACGGCACGGCCGGGGCATTGCCGGACGAATTAACCAATCCTCTTTCCAGACCCAGAGACAATATTTCCAATTTCCGCAGTTTGCTGTCCCAGACCTACAGCATTCGGAATGTCCTACTGAAAGACGGGACCATCCCCGAAAGCTTCAACTGCCTTATTATAGCCGGGCCTACCAAGAAATTCACAGACTACGAGTTGTTTCAGATCGATCAGTATCTGATGCGGGGGAACAGCCTGGCCCTTTTTATGGACACGTTCAATGAGATTACGCCTCCCCGTGATATGCAGGCTTTTTCCGGCCGTCGCGGGCCCGAGTTTGTGCCTCTTGATACGGGTCTTGAAAAGCTGCTTGATTATTACGGGGTCCATATGAAGCGATCCTATATGATGGACAAGAACTGTTTTCGGGAAAGGTCGCGGGTCAAGACGGGGGGAGGCGAAATCCCCTACTATTTTGTTCCCGTAATAAAAGACCGCTTTATCAATCATGCCCCGATATTCATGAAAAATATCAATGAACTGGTGATGATGAGGATTTCTCCCTTGGAATTGAATAACGGTCGTATCAAAAAGAATGGGTTAAAGGCGATCCGGTTGTTTTCTTCTTCTGACGAATCGTGGGAGATGAGCGGGCAGATCAATCTGAACCCCATCTTTATCCATCCCCCACCGGCTGATGAGATGAAAAGCCAACCCATGGCATATCTGCTGGAAGGGGAATTCCCCAGTTATTTCGCAGGAAAATCCATCCCTGAGAAAAAAACGCAAGACTCAGAAAAGGACAAGACGGACAAAAAGGTTAAAAAGAAGCGCCGCAAACAAACGAAAGTGGAATTGGCCAAAATAAAAAGTGAGGGTCAGATTATCCCGAAGGGAAGATATGGGAGAATATTCATCATCGCTTCATCCGAAATACTGAAGAATACGATGGTCGATTCAGAAGGGAGAAGTTCGAACGTGACATTCATTATGAACGTACTGGATCATTTGAATGGTCGGGATGAAATCGCTGTCATGCGGAGTAAACAGCAGAAATTCAATCCGCTGGCGCAAACCGAACCGGCTGTCAAGATGCTGATCAAGTCGTTCAACATCGCAGGGTTGCCGATTCTGGTGATTGCCTTCGGGCTGGTCGTCTGGTACCGGCGGCATTCCAGACAGAAACGAATCCGGCTGATGTTCCAGAGACAGGCCCCGGCATAAGTAATCCGGGAAAGGCCCGGCTGCATAGTCTGTGGCGTGGTTCAAACGTTTCAGAACGGTAATCACTTTCTTATGAGAAGGACGGAAAATGAAAGTCAAGAAAGAATTTATCCTGCTTTTTGCTGTTATTATCGCATCGGCCCTGTATTTGATGTTTCGTACTACTGACAAAATCCACTATCAACTGCCCGGGATTCCGCATATCAGCAAAAAAGAAATTACCCGGATTGAAATTTCCAAAGCAGACTCTTCTGTCGTACTGAAGAAAAAAGATGCCCATTGGGTTATTGAGCCGGAAGGATATCCTGTGGACACGGGGAAGATCAAAAACATGCTTGATGTCATTAACGGATTAACCCTGACAGCCCTGGTTTCCGAATCCAAAAACGACTATCTTTATGACCTGACGGATCAAAAAAAGATAACGGTCAAAGTTTTCGACGGTGAATCGGTGAAGCTTGAATTTGAAGTGGGCCGGGCTGCTCCTTCCTGGCATCACACCTTTATCAGGCTCGCCGGTGACAGTCGTGTTTATCATGCGGAAGGAAATTTCAGGGATAAATTCGATCTGACCGCAGATGAACTGTACGATAAGGTCGTTTTGTCTTTTAATCAGAAAGATATCAACGAAATAACGCTGACCAAAGGGAAGAAGTCCTTAACGCTGGTCAGGAAGGAGATCCAAAAGAAAACAGAAAAGGAGAAACCGAAAAAGGACCAGCCTCCACAGAAGCAGGTTGAGACGAGCTGGAAAACATCGGACGGGTCAGAGGTCAATATGCCGGTACTGAAAAGCATCCTTTCCACCCTGTCCGACCTGAGGTGCAAAAAATATATCGACGGCAAGAGAAAACAAGATTTCAGGAATCCTCTCTACGCGGTCGCTTTGAAAGGGGTTCGCGAGTTCGGACTTTCCATATTCAAGAAGTCAAATGGGAATGCCGATGGATATCCGGCTGTTTCCAGTGCGAATGAATACCCTTTCCTGCTCTCCGACGGGCAAGCGAAGAAAATTATGAGGGATTTTGGGGATATTGTTGAGAAACAAAAGAAACCCCAAAAATAACCGGGGCTAAGCATGCTCCAATAACCAA
>CAYTJI010000144.1:0-5687 GCA_964438065.1 uncultured Desulfobacteraceae bacterium
CAAAATATTTCTTATATTCCGCCCATGTCGTTGCCGCAATGGTACGAAGCTCCCCCCGGGCAAGTGCCGGCTTCAGGAGGTTTGCCGCATCCCCGGCGCCCTGGCCCCCGGCGCCGATCAACGTATGCGCCTCGTCAATGAACAGGATAATCGGTACCGGAGATGCCTTCACCTCGTTGATGACGGATTTCAGCCGGTTTTCAAATTCTCCTTTTATCCCCGCCCCCGCCTGCAGAAGGCCCATATCCAGCGTGCGCACGGCCACATCTCTCAGCACCGGAGGCACATCCCCTTCCGCAATTCTGAGGGCAAATCCCTCAACGACTGCGGTTTTTCCCACGCCTGCCTCTCCGGTCAGGATAGGATTGTTCTGCCTGCGCCGGATCAGGATGTCCACCATCTGCCTGATCTCAAAATCCCGGCCCAGAACAGGATCAATCTCCCCGTTTCTGGCCATGTCCGTCAGATTGACCGTGTACTGATCCAGGGCGCCGGTTCCAGCGGGCTTTTCTGCCTCTACGCCTTCCGCCGGTCGGCCCTTCCCGGCTGCTGCACTGTCTTCAGCGGAGCCGGCCACAATATCAGCGAAATTCTGTTCAAGCGCCTCAACAGAAATTTTCCTGAACATATCCGAGCTCGATATCAACATCCTCGCCGTCTGATCATTCCTTAAAAGAGACAGAAGAATGTGCCCTGACCGAATACTGCCGACCTCATGGTCAATAGAGGCAATCATCCATGCATCCTGGATCATCGCAGGTATCCTCGGCGAAAGGGCCGGAGTCCTTGCGTTCCCGGTCTTGAACCCCTCCATGCTGCGGGTGAGATCGGATATCAGATGGTCCTGGTTGATTTCGAAGTGCCGGAGGATCTTCTCCAGGTCGGTGTTGGAGACATCGAGCAGTTTAACCAGAAAATGCTCGACATCCACTTCATAATGGGTCTGCGACATACACAAACCGGCAGCCGTTTCCAGTGCGCTTCTGCAAGTCGGATTCAACTTCCCGATCAGGGACTTCAGATTTGATACGGCCATGATTTTGCTCCTTATGTTCGTTGAAAATAATTTTAAGCCTGTTGTATCCGCTCAACCATATGTACACAACCTCAGCCGATCGTTGTTTACATCAACTCAGACTGCTGAAATGTGATAAAAGGATCTTCCTCATGGACAAATTCGTGGCTCTTGATCCATGTTGTCCAGCCCAGACGCGGTGCCGAATCCGCACCCAATGCACAGATGGGAACTTCCTCCCGCTTCAGGATCACGCGTATTTCAAATTCATATTCCATGCCCACCATATACTTGACCAGGGCGAAAATCGGAGAAAGCATGTCCCCGCTCGGCAAAAATCGCAGGAAATCCTCATATCCCATGGGCCCCAGTTTGACCCGGAACTTTGCCTGGCAATCCCATACACAACTGCCGCAGATCGTATCCACACCCAAATGTGCGTTTGCCGCGCCGATACGGGTCTGATCTTCCGGACTCAGGGGAATCATCTGCTCAACAAATTGATCAATCTCCACATTCGTACCGGAAAGATAGGATACCGTCGCCTCAATACCGGCCGCAGACGGTGAGACCATCGAGATCAATCCGCTGTAGAATGCCAGAGACTCCTCGGGCAGTCCTATCATTCCGCTGAGACCGGGGGTACCGAGACCTGAAAGACTCAGCAGGTATTTGGAAAGTCTGTCTCTGGCGCCGGGCAGATAGTTTTCCGGGAACCGGTGTTTTTTCCATGCCAGATAAAAAAGGGATATGAAACGATGATGAAACAGATCCAGAAAAGCGGTCAGGCTGAAATCTTTCTTCCGGTTCCTTTCCAGTGCCAGATCATTGTACCAGTGGGGGAGAACACCGCTTGGACCGATAAGCCCCATAAATGCAACGGCCATGTCTGCGGAATCTCCTCCCTCAGTGCGCACCAGACCTGAAATGTCACTGGGAGGAAAAGTAAAACCGGGTTTCACCGAAAATCTGACGGCCTCTTCTTCAGGCACCAGCGTCTGACCGAGTGGTTTTTTGTCCGGAAAGATAGACTCCAGAAGGTCAACAGCCTTGAAAAAGGAAAACCGGTAAAATTCATCAAACAGGCGATTTTCTAAAGTAGTACGCGATTGCCGTTTCTGGGTGGCCACTCTTTTACCGCCTCTTCCCTCTGAATGGTTTTTACGATCAATTTGGAAAAGGAATTGACTGATACATACTGGGCCAGGAATCTCTCCAGGACACACGCGAAGAGATAAAAGCCGGTACCCACGAATTTGTCCTCATCGAATTCTATTGTGACTTCTATCCCCCGGCAGAATCCCTGCCCAATCCTCTTGGTAATGTGTCTGGAATAAAGAGATGAAATCCCGTTGATCTGCTGGCGCGTGGCGGGTGAATTATCAAAATCATAGAGTCGGAGGATCTCCTGCAAGGCCTCTTCTCCCCCCTGTACAATCGACATGTAATTGAGGGACAAGTGAGAGATGAGACGCCATTGAAGCCCACCACCGGAGGAAGGCCTGCGTGTCGGGGTCGGCTTGATCAGGCTGTTTATCCGTGCGACAGGTGCTGCGGTCTCCATGCTGAAATCTCCGGACGGATCTCCGAAAGGAAGGCGCACCGGCAAATCCCGGTTCGTGCAGGTGACATGGACGGTCAATGTCTCTTCTCCCGGGTCTGCAGCACGGAAGTCAAGGTCTTTGAACGAAAGGAAAACGTCCGTCCCGGCATCTCCTTTTTTCCCCGACGGCCGGCGTGCGACATGGAAAAAGGCCCGTCGGCCTTCGCCATCGTCTTCACCGAGGTGATGCCGAACTGAATAAAAAGGTTTGTAGTCAGACTCCTCGCCGGATGATACTTGTGCCGATGACATCACTCTGTCCACACTGAATACCTCGGTGGATTCCCGTCTTCTGATATCCGGTATAACAAGATATTCCGTTTTGTGCTGCTCGATCCGAATCGGTTCGGCAATTCGCCTGAAAAGGTTCACCGCAGGTGTTGTGTTGGTGCAGAAAGTGTCCTTGTTTATCACCAGATTCGATTTGGCCTGTCTGTCCAGGTATATCCGGATATCAAGTGTGTCCTCAAAACTGTGGTGCTGAATTGCTGAAAGACCGGCCAAATCAAAAAAAAGGAATTTTTCCGGAAAACAGAAGTATTCAAAGAGAAGGAGATAACCGGGGAAAGACCGTTTTGAATAGGGCAACAGACCTTCTTCCCGGCTAAAACCGACCGGGACAATGTCTTCCGGATCAAGACGGATAATTTCTTTTTTCCCTCTGCGGTTTACTGCCTCACACTCAATATGACACACGTGATTGAACAGCAGTTCATAAAGATGAAAAACATGCTGATGGGGACCGTTCAGGAAAAACCGCAACCTGTCCCATCGGATCTCGGATATACTCAGATTATTGTACGTCTTCAACTGAATACGGAGGACCTGCTGAGCCTTCCTGATTTGTTTGACAGGATCCCGAAGTCCCGCTGAAACGACCTCTACCGGCCATATGGTCAGGGGGTAACATGTCGTGAACCGGCATGCCGTGCCACCAATGGATTTTGAAAAAAGCACGGTATCCTTTTCGATCAGGTATCCGACCGGAGGGATACTCTGCTTGATGGGTTCAAACCGGACCAGCGACATGGAAGGTATGGGGCGGACGTAATGAGGGTAGACAATGCTCAACAGGGATTCGGTTATTTCCGGAAAATCATCCTCGATTTTCTGATGTATCCGACCGCTGAGAAGAGCAAAGGCCTCAATGAGACGCTCCGTATGAGGGTCATCACATTTGTCCGGTTCAAGTTGCAGCCGGCCGGCAATTTTGGGGTATTTTTTGGCAAACTCCGCCCCCATCTCGCGGATGAATGTCAGTTCACGTTCGTAATAATTCAGCAGTCTGTCTTCCATGAATTCCGTTTCCAGGCCTAACAAAAGATGAATCCGGCATGCAGATGAATCGGCCGTCCATCCTCCCTTACCTTCGCCCCCTGTCCGGCCCTGCCGCGATGCCCTTTAACCACGGGAATATATCGGATTTGTTAGGGCATGCCCGTCCATAAATGAAATTCGGGGCACGGGTGAGTTTCCGATCCGGAAATGCGAATTGTTGCGCAAGGCCGGGGAAATCAAGGGATGAAGCGGAGGCGTACATCCGGTACGCCGCACCTGTCTGCGTGCCTGCCTGTCCCTTGTGGACGGCAGACAGGCTACATAGAGGCAAACGAATGATCCCGCAGATAACGCGGGGATTGCGCAAAAAGGCCATTTATGGATGGAAACTCGGCAAAAACTTGAGGTGACGCAGAATGGGTCCAACACCGGTAATCTTTCGAAGGTCTCATTTGATCCCCTCCGCGAAACAGGCACCGGCCCGGTGAGACTACGTCTCCTCCGTTGTCATACAAACAGTATTCACATTGGCACATCAGACAGAGACCTGGAATCAAGTTTCCGCACACGCTCCTTCAGGAATGTCATCTTCCACCTGATCCTGGAGGTCCACAGGCTTGCATCAAAGGCGTCCCACACGCCTTTGATGCGTGGGGAATCGTCACAGATTGTGATGGACAGCAGCGCTCAGTGCATAATGACGTACTGCCCCCTGTTGATGTCGAAAATGGTATCCAGTGATACCGGTTCGGTCTCAGTCTCCACAACCAGCAGACCGTTGATCCTGAACCGGATATTTCGTCCGGCGTCCAGGCCTTCTTCAAGGTGCACGGTCACGTTTTTCAGCCTGGGCTCGAACCTTGAGACGGTCGTTTCAATATCCTGCCACAACCGCTGTAATACGGCCTGGCTTTTGGTGTTCTGAGAAGTGAAATCTGCCAGACCGTACACAAAAACAGACCGGTTCACCTCCCTGTACTGTACCGGGACCGGTTGTATGTGACGCCTGGTATTCAAGAGGTTCTCCAGGTCCCGGATAACCGTGCCCTTGATCCGCCTGATATCAAACAGCCGGCTCTGGACAGGCTCCTGACTGACATCCGGCTCATCGTCCAAAAGCCTGTCCAGGATGGAGCCCCTGGTATTCTGATAGCCCTGTCCGTTCATCTGTTATATGGCCTTGTTCGCCTCCAGATCCCAGCCGGCAGGCACGTTGCCCGCGGGTTTTCCGTCACGACCGATCGGCACGTAATTCAATTTTATTTTCCCGAAATTGAACGTGACAGACTCTCTGGCTTCGCCCCCTTCGCCGCCGCTGGTACTTACGGAACTGATAATGACATCCTCCATTTCATAGGTCATATACACGTGCTTGTCACCACCGGCCCGGCACAATTCAATCTTCACATTTTTAATGGGATCACCTTTTGCGCAGGCCTTGAACAACATCGGCGAGGATTTGTCCATCAGCTTCACGATACTGAAATCCTGAAAATCGGCCCGCTGCCCCGCTGCCCCCCTTGTCGCGCTGCGCTCCGCAAGAGACGCCGCCTGGGACACGCCAAAATTATAGGAAAGAATTTCTATCCAGTCCTTGTGTTTGTCATCCGTGCTTTCGCCCTTGATGCCTTCGATTTGCAAAAAATTGTCCGCTGCCATAACTAATTCCTCCTTTTGATTACTTTTTCACTTCGTTAAAATCGTTATACCTAAAACCTGCATACACTATTTTCAAATTTGAAAATAGTTTACCCTCCGGGAGCGCCGATTTTATCCCGCCTGGAGGCGGGA
>CAYTJI010000145.1:0-5683 GCA_964438065.1 uncultured Desulfobacteraceae bacterium
AATCCGAAAAATGACAAGGCCTGTTATAAACTCGGAGAGGTCTATTTGAAATTGAATCAGGGCCGCGACGCCTTTGAGTTCTTCTCCCGTGCCGCAACCATAAATCCCGATAATCTTGAAGCCCAGTTGAAAACCGGACAGATTCTGCTGCTGGCGAAAAAGACGGGAGAAGCGAAAAAAAAGGCTGAGCTGATTCTGCAGAAAGCGCCGGAGGACATTCCGGCGCTGATTTTGCTGTCGGCCGCTCAGGTTCAGGAAAAAGATATCGACACGGCATTGAAAACCCTGAAAAGAGCGGCATCTATTGAACCTGAAAATGCAAAAATCCATCTTTCGATGGGGCAGCTTTATATGCTGAAAAAGGATTTCAGCAACGCCCGTAAACAGTACGAGACAGCCAAAAAACTGTCTCCCACCTCCCCCGCGCCTTATCAGAATTTGTCTCTGGTGTACAGGATCCAGGGAAAGCCGGATCAGGCTGAGTCGGAACTCAAGCAAATGGTCCGGGTATCCGGGAACGATTACCGGAATCTTTATGTGCTTGCCCGTTTTTATGAAAACCGGAAAAAATGGGATCAGGCCGAAAAAATTTACATACAGGCAGCGAATTCCGCACCTTCCGAAGATGTCACGCCCCTGATCACTCTGGGGAATTATTACACCCGGAGGAAGGCCTATGACAAGGCAATGGCAGTGATGCAGAAGGCGGTTTCGATAAAAAAGGACGACCCGAATATCCTGGTCGCCATCGCACGGATATACCTGATATCGAACCAGCTTGATAAAGCCGGCGACATTCTGGACAAGGTTCTCAAAAAAGATAAGCAGCATGTGGAGGCAAATTTCCTGAAAGCCAGGATGTATCTCCTCAAGAAGGATTTTGACAAGGCCCTCCCCCTGTTTGAATTGACGGCGAGGGAACGGCCTCAAAGTGCGATGGTCCACTATTTCAAGGGGCTCTGTCTGTTGGGACAGGGGCAGAACAGACGGGCCCGGGAAGATCTGCTGAAGGCGGTGGAACTGGATCCCGGACTGAAAGACGCCCGACTGATTCTGGCCGATCTTTTCCTCCAGGAAAGAAATACGGAGCTCTCAGGCCAGCAGATTAATGCGGTTCTGGAACAGGATCCGACCAATATCAGGGCCCTCATGTTGCTTGGAAATGCCAAGACCCTGGAAAAAAACATGGATGCGGCCGAAGCCGCTTACAAGAAAGTCATTGCCGGCGCCCCGGGTTATGCTCCCGGATATTTCAGGCTGGGGTTCCTCTACAATCTGATGAAAAGGGAAAACAGGGCACTGGAAAATTTGACCAAGGTGCTGGAACTGGACCCTACACAGATGGACGCCCTTGCACTGGCTGTTCAGATCTACATAAAAGAAAGGAAATATGATCATGCATGCAGAATATGTAAAAAGCTGAAAGAGAAGGCCGGGTTGAATTCCGCTCACCTGGCCACCATAGAGTACCTGGAAGGAAAAATCTGTCTTGCGAAAAAGGAATTGGAAAAGGCCCGTCAGCATTTTGAAAAATCTATTGCAACAAATGCCAATATCCTCGCCCCATACGTGGCCCTGGCCCGCCTGTATGTCAAACAGAACAATATTCAGGGGGCTGTTTCTCAGTATGAGGCGCTTTTGAAAAAAGACCCGCATTCCCTTGTCGGATACATGGGTCTGGGAACCATCTATGACGAACAGGGAGATACGCAAAAAGCTGAAGCCAACTATAGAAAAGCCCTTGAGGTCAAACCCAATTTTGCGCCGGCAGCCAATAACCTGGCATGGAGCCTGATGAAAAGGGGTGGAAACATAGATGAAGCCCTTGGTTTTGCGCAGATTGCCAAAGAACAGATGCCTGGGAATCCTTCCGTAATGGATACCCTGGGATGGATCTATTATCACAAAGGCAGCTATCTGAATGCCATCGCGGAATTACAGGACAGTCTGGAGCGAAACCCGGACAATGCCGTCATCAATTATCACCTCGGCATGGCGTATTTCAAAAACAGCCAGCCCGATGCGGCAAAAGAATTTCTGGAAAAGGCGTTGAAAATTGACCAGGCATTTGAGGGGTCCGAAAAAGCACGGCGTGTCCTCAGAAAAATCGGCGCATCATCTGAAAACCGGACAGTCACTGGCGGGTAGGAGAATATTCCGCGGTTATAATCGTGCCGTCATGGACGCAAGGCCTGTCCGATTCCATGACGCAGGCTCCGCTTTCCCTGATTGGTTTGACGTGGTTTCAACATCTTCCGCAATAGCCGGAAAGGCCGTTCGCCCCCTTTTGAGGATTAAACAATGGAACGAATTCCCCGAAAAAAAACAATCCTTGTGATCGAAGACGACCCGGATGTATTGTCAACAATCATCAAGCAATTGGAATATTTTGGTTATGACATCATCACCGCTACAGACGGGATGGACGGGATGAAAAAAGTGGAGGCAGGGGGCTATGACCTGGTCATTACGGACATTGTTATGCCCTATATCAGCGGGGTAGGAGTTGTAACAGCACTCAAAGAAAAAATGCCGGACATACCGGTCATCGCCATAACCGGATACGGCAAAGAGCCCGAAGCCGCGGCAATGGAAAAAAATGCCGACATTGTCCTGGCCAAACCCATCAAAATGTCTGACCTGGAAAACCACCTGAAAAAGCTTCTTTTCCCGAATAGAACATGATACTCTGGCAGGGATTATGCCAAGGCCTTGTGTTCCGGGCAATACCGGGCGTTTTTCAAAGGTCTTGTCTGCTACCTAAAACCTGCATAAACTATTTTCAAAAAGGACTTGAAGTATCGTCGTACGCCTGCGCCCTTGCCGCCGAAGACCTGCCTGCTGCAGGCAGGTCTTCGGCAAACTCGACGCTTGCAGGATTTAGGTGCTATATAACAACCGATTGTTTTGTCGACAACCGTTCGCCCCTGTCTACTTTTTTGGGGGAAACACATCCTGTTTGTCACAGGGTGTCAGAACACGGATGTGCGCTCTTGTTGCAGTACCATGGCGGCATCCACGGCCACAGGGATTCCCCCTGTGACGCCTACGGGGTTGATATCGATCTGTTGAATAGCAGGATTTTCAGCACCCAGGCGGCTCAGGTTCACCAGAACCCGGGCCATGAGATCAATATTGAGAGGGGTCTTTCCCCGGAACCCGTTCAGCAGACGGTTTGCCCGGATCCGGCCAATGAGCCGCAGGGCCTCGGCGTGGCTGGCGGGGGCGAGCGCGAACCGAATGTCCGGTTTGAGCTCGGAAAAAATGCCTCCCAGACCAAACATGATGCACGGCCCCAGGTGGGCGTCCCTCAAAAATCCGGCAATCAGTTCATAATCCATGTCGATCCACGTCTGAATCAGGAGCCGACCCCTGCCGCCCATCTTTTCCTTGAAATCCCGAACCGCTTTTTCGAGATCTTTTCGGCGGGCCAGCCCCGGACGCACCAGGCCCTGCTCGGTCTTGTGCGTTTCACCCGGAAGAAGCCCCTTCAGGACCACGGGAAAACCCATTTCCTGCGCAGCCGCCACAGCCTCCCGCATCGTTGTCACGATTCGCTCCTCTACGACCGGGATACCCCGATTTTTCAAAATCCGCTTACTGTCGTATTCATCCAACACCCCGCCCTCCGGAAATGACCTGACAATTTCAAGGGGATCTGAACCGGACCGTGGGGCAAAGGGAACAATTTCGTTTTTTGTTGAGACGTGATATGCCTGAAAACGTGCCCCCGCCGCAAGACATGCCACGGCCCGCGAAATTTCATCATAGACCTGGATGCCGTATCTGCGCGCCTTGACATAAAATTCCCGATATGCCTTCCGCCTTCCGAGCAACCAGAAAACAATCACCTTTCCCTCTTGATCCGCCAGCTGTTTCAAGGCTGCAAGGTCTGGTTCCTCCCCTCCCAGGCCGACGACAAAATGTACCAGGATCACATCCACGTTCGGGTCTTTCAGCAGGATGGAAATCGCCTGCGTAACAGGGGACTCGCGCCAGTGGATCTCCATGGCCGGGTAAAAATCCACCGGATTGGCCACAGGCATCCAATCCGGGTAAAGCCGGCCCAGAGATTCTTCCGTATCCCGGGAAAGGCGCGCGAGGGAAAGACCATGCGCATCCATCAGATCACATGATACGATCCCCGCGGCGCCGCTGAATGAGACAATGGCTATGCGGCAGCGGGCCGGAATGGGAGGGGTCAAGGCCAGGGCCCCCGCCAGATCAATCATCTCGTGAAAATCCGAGGCAAAGGCTACACCGCTCATTTCCAGCAGATCAGACAGGAGGCGCGAATCATCGGCCAGGCTCGCTGTGTGGCTTATGGCAGCCTGGGCCCCCGCCTTGCTTCTGCCGCCTTTCAGAACGACAATGGGTTTCCCCGCTTGACTCAAAATATCCAGCAGAAGCCGCCCTCGTGGAACCGACTCCAGATAGAGGGCCACAACATGAGTGTTCGGATCATTCAGCAGGCAGGGTAACAGATCACATTCGTCCACATCCGCTTTGTTCCCGATGGAACATATCCTTCTCAATCCAATGTTTCTCCTGCTCAGAAGATCTACCAGAAACCCGGCAGAAAGCATCCCGCTCTGAACGATCAGTGAAATGGGCCCTTCAAAAATGCCGTCCCGGTAAATTCGGGGGGACATGAAGGTAAAAAAATATCGTCTGGGAATATCCACCAGGCCCATGCCATTGGGTCCCCAGATTCGTATGCCGTTCTCTCTGGCAATGGCCAGACACCGGTCCTGGATATTTTTTCCGGCAGGCCCGACCTCGGCAAATCCGGCGCTCTGGATCATGACCCGGGAAATGCCCTTTTCAGCACAAGACACCAGGACATCGGGAACCATGGACGCGGGAACAAGAACGACACCCAGATCAACCGGAACGGGGATGGCTTCAACAGATGGGAAACAGGGGATCTCAAGAATATTTTTGTGCCGGGGATTAACCGGGTAGATATGACCGTCAAACCCGAAAGTGAGGTTCTTTATGATCTGCAGACCGCCCCTCCGGTTGCTGGCCCCGATAACGGCAACAGAAGAGGGGTTGAAAAATTTATCCATCTCACATGGCCTTTTTCAAAACGCTGATCTAAATATTAGCGGCTTCGCAAGCCTTCGTTTACGACACGTTGCGATATCCTGTGACCTTTGAAAAACGACCACTTTTGCACCAACTCGGCGCCTGTCTGCGCGTTTCCTGTCTGCCGTCCGGACGGGACAGACAGCCACGCAGATAGGTCAGGCTAAATTATAATCACCGAGTAGGAGGAACCCTTTCGGGTTCCGTCCTCCCACAGACCCATGCGTACGGGTCCGTACACGCCTCCTCATTTCTCCCGTCTCCATCGGCCGCTTCCATTATTCTTACGACCACTGTCATTCCATTGGCGAATGAGATCCCGCTGGGGGAGAAACGCACTGTATTTCTTAAATTTCCCTATCGAAATCGTATCTTGATCTCGCTCTCTTGGATTGGCCGGGTCATGCTGCGGGCCGGCGGACCTGCATAAATGTCCACATACCCCCATCTGACCCGGCTTTACTGGGATGTTCCGAAAGATACGATTCGCTACAGAGCTCATGGAGAATCCTCTGCCGGAAAGGAAGAGGATTCCGCTGGAGGAACGGCTATTCCGGTTTACCAAAGATACCGATGGCAATGCAGTAGCAGT
>CAYTJI010000146.1:0-5637 GCA_964438065.1 uncultured Desulfobacteraceae bacterium
TGCGATTGCTTTCATATAACATTTTATGGCCTCAATAGTTCTATCCTGAGATACCAAGATATCTGCCATATGAAAATAGATATCCGGTATCTCCGGATCCAGTCCGGCTGCAATGGAGCAGGCCGAGAGTGCCCGGTCGTACTCACCCAGTTCATGACAGGTTCTGGCCAGGTTGATCCAGGCATCGACATAATCCGGTTTGAGAGCCAGTGCCTGGTGATAGCACAAAGCGGCCTGTTTCAGGTCTTTTTTCCCATACCAGGCATTCCCTAAATTGTATAAGGCGTCAAAATGGCGAGGATCCAGTTCGATCGCATGCCGGTATTCAGCAATGGCTTCTTCCACCAGACCGGCGTCATACAGCACATTTGCCCGGTTGCTGCAGGCATCGGCGTAACCGGGACGGATCTTCATGGCCTTCGTAAAACACTCGATGGCTTTTTTGCGGTTTCCGAGACTGTGGTACGCAAGGCCCATGTTGTTCAACGCTTCGGGTAAACCGGCCCTTATCTCAAGCACGTTCCGGTAAGACCGAATTGCCTCTTTATATCGGCCGGACTGATAAAGGATATTCGCCAGTTTAAAATGAACCTCACATGCATCCGGACAAAGTTGGAGGGCCTTACGATAAGCGATCCGTGCTTCTTTCAGATTCCCCTCAAGGGCACAGCAATCCGCGCGGCGAATCAGATCCTCCGCATGATGGGCGTTGGGGGAGAGCTCCGGCAGTGCAGTATGATTTGGTGCGTACATCTGCGCCTGTGTGGTTTCAAACCGGTTTCGGGTATTGAACCGGGTGATCTGTTCCATTGGATTGTGTGCTTCGGAAAGGACCATTGTGTATGCCTTTAGGAAAGACGCTGATTTGTGGCGGATAATGTTTTCTGAACGGCCTGTTCAAAAAACGACTCCAGCTCACGAACTGCCGCCATGTTTTCAAAAAGCACATGGGAGCAGAGGCTGATTTTTTCCTTTAACTCGTTTCGCCATTTTTCGTCATTCGCAAGCCTGGTAGCAATATCGACAAAATCGTGCCTGCTTTCAGCGACACAGTCGAGGAACCCCATCTCTTCGTACTGGGCAAGCGTCAGTCTTCCCCGCATGAACCGCCCCGGCAAGGTGACAATGGGGATCCCGAAGGAAAAACAGTCCAGACTGGTTTTCCCTCCACAGAAGACCGGGGTGTCAAGACCCGCGTCGGCGATTTGAAACAGACTCAGGAAATCAGGATGCGGCATGCGGGGCAGAAAACGGACGCGATCAACGACATCCGGAAATGATTGTGCGAAACGATCGAGGAGGAGTTTTTTCCAGTGAGGGTGACGGCCCTCAATGAGGATCAGCAACCCGTGGGGGTCCTGCCGCAGTATGGCTCCGAACATATCGTCATAGTCCGGATGAAACTTGAAGAGGCTCTGAGGACAGATGTACAGCCTGCGGTCTTTGGGCAGCCCGAACCGGTCACGATTGGGGATTTGTGTGGCGAATCCGGGGCGATAGTAATAATATCCGTAGGTTTTCAGGCGGAAAAGCTGCTCGGAGTAGTGGTCATCGGACTCGGGAGTTTCCGCCTTGTCCGGCGACAGAAAGTAGTCGATATTCGGAATGCCCGAGGTTACCGGATGGGCCCTCTTGCACTGGACCGGCGCCAGCCTGGAAAATGCAAGAAAATAGGTCATGGGGTCCATGCCGATATCCAGGTAGAACAGGATATCCGGCTCATGGCTGGATATTTCAAGACGTGCCGGTTCGAGTTCACAGGGCAGGGAAACGACTTCATCCGCGGACTGATCAATCGCTCTGGACAAGGCGTCTTCCGTTCCCTCAGAACGGAAGACCGTCACGTGAAACTTTTCTCTCGACAGATGCCGGATCATCCCATGGAACAACTGACCGATGGTGTGACCGTAAAGGAATCTGGATATGACTCCGATTCTGATCTTTCCTCCGGAACGTTCCGGTGCCCTGCAGTGCGGGGATGTCCACTGCAGTTCCGGACATGCGCCAATATAGAAAGAGGCCATCCGCTCCTGAATTTTCCTGTCATTTAATCCATGGTAGGCCAGAAGAAAGGTGGTGACACCCACTTGTTTCAACGGGTCATCCAGACGGATCCCTTTGTGTTCGAGTTCGTGCAGACGCTCCAGAAGTGTCTGTCGTGATCGATAAATCGAATCTGTGGATTCACAGATCACCGGAAGGACTAAGGCCGCTCTTGTCTGCAATCCCGGGTCCGGCCGGATGCTGAGTGCCATTTGATACGCGTCGAATGCCTCTCCCGGTTTCCCCTGGTCACTGAGAAGGAAACCCATGATACGGGCTGCTTCGACCATTTCCGGGTCAATATCGACGACCCTTTGATATCTCCGGATGGCTTCGTCGGTTTTCCCCTGATCTTTGAGCACATTTGCCAGGTTAAAGCAGGCCCTGGAATGATTCGGGTCCAGTTCAATGGCTTTCCGGTAACAACAGACGGCTTTTCCCTGATCACCCAGATCCCTGTATGCGTTTCCCATATTGTAATGGGCGTTCGCATAATCGGGGCGGATTTCGAGCGCTCTTTTGTGAAAGTCAATCGCTTTGGAGGGCTTCCCCTGTGCCCGGAACGTGCTTCCCAGGTGATTGTACGCCCGGGCGTGTGCGGGGTTGATTCCAATAGCCTTCCTGAAACAGGACGCGGCTTCAGTCATGCGGCCCTGTTTTTCCAGGATAATCCCCAGGTTGTTGTAAACTTCAGCGTTGTCAGGATTGATCTCAAGCGACCTCAGATAACAGGAAACCGCCTCATCTGATTTTCCCTGGAACTGTAACGCGTTTCCCAGATTATTGTATGCCTGCGCATGTGCGGGGTTCAAATGAATCGCCTGTCGGTAACAGGAGACCGCTTCTTCTGTTTTGCCCAGATTATTGAGAACGACGCCCAGATTATTGCATGCTTGAGCATCCTCAGGATTGATGGCGAGAACTTTCCGGTAACAGGATAACGCCTCTTCCAGATTTCCGATTAAATTGAACGCAAGCGCCATGTTATAATAGGCATCGGCATCAGCGGGGTTGATTTCAACCGCTTTCAGATAACAGGCGATGGCATCCCCGGGTTTTCCCTGTTCACTCATGCGGATCCCCAGATCATAATACCGGTCTGCAGAGGCCATATCGGTTTCATATGCCTGGGGCCGCATAGTTTCGGTTTCGCGTGTATGATCAGGGAACACCATGCCCTGATCTGAAGAAAAATTCATTTGCTGCATCCTGTTTCTGTGTAAAATACAGTGACGGCCTCAAAAACAAATTGCTTCCCGGTCTTCTGCATGTTCATCAAAGGTCCATTTATTCATCGTTTCCGGCGCAACCGCCTCTGGAGACGAATCTAACAGCCGTTTCAATGCCCTTCGTACGTTTTCGACTACAGAGGCCCAGTCCCCTCTCTGCGGTTGGCGGAACAGACGCATGCTCGGATACCAGGGACTGTCTTCGCGCTTTGTCATCCAGCGCCAATCCGGGACAAACGGCAGGAGCAGCCAGACCGGTTTCCCCATTGCACCTGCCAGATGAGCGACGGCCGTGTCCACTGAAACGACCAGGTCCAGATTGGCAATCACAGCGGCGGTATCGGTGAAATCCCGGAATTCGCGGCCCAGATTTTTTATCCATGTCCTGCCGGACAATTCTTTATTCACCGCCGCTGAATCCATCTTCTGCAGTCCGAATATTTTAAGACCGGTAAGCATGGATAGTTGTTCAAAGTGCTGCAGGGCGCAGGAACGGGAACGGTCTTTCTTATGTCTGGGGTTCCCCCGCCAGACAAGGCCTGTCTTGAATTCGGGGCCGGACAGTCGGTTATGCCAGTGATTCGCCTTCTGCGCGTCCGCAAACAGATACGGGACAGAGGCAGGGATGGAATCCGGCCGGGTTCCGAATATCCCGGGAAGGCTCAGCAATGGTATGTAACAGTCGCACGCTTCCACAGGATCTCCACTCACACGCCGTTCGACCAGCCTGTCGATTCCATGAAAGTTTTGAAAAAGTCCGAACAGGGATTTCCGAGTTTCCAGTATCACGGTTGCGCCCAGGGATTTGACCATCGGGAGATAACGGACAAACTGGATGGTATCGCCGATGCCCTGTTCGTCATGGACAAAGATTTTTTTCCCCTCAAGAGGAGATCCGTCCCAGCGGGGCAGATTGTATCGGTACGGATAAACGTTTTTCCATTCATCCGGGACAATCCGGTTTTCATATTCCCGCCATCCGTCGTCGAAATTGCCGGTCAGCAGGAGACAGAGAGAGCGGTTCAGAGCGGCATCCCGATGGCGCGGATCAAGCGTCAGCACGCGGGTGTACATCTCCATTGCTTCTTTGACCCGCCCCAGCGCCTCCAGGGTGATGGCGAGATTATAAAGGGCTTCAACATAGTCGGGTTTCAGGCTCAGGGCCTTTTCACAGCACAACCGTGCCTCTTCAAACTTTTCCTGTTGAAAACAAATCCCGCCAATATCAATATGTGCCTTCGGTAAGTCGGGTCGTAGACGAAGGGCTGTCTGATACCATGAAAAGGCCTTCTCCAGTTGACCCAAATCTCTGAATATATCCCCCGCGAGCGTGTATGCCTTCGCTTCCCCGGGACTGATTTCAATGGCCCTTTCATAACAGCAGAGGGCTTCACGATTCATTCCGCGTTCTTTAAATGCCAGCCCGATGTTGATCCAGGCACCGGTGTCTTCCGGATGCATCTCCAGGACTTTTCTGTAGCAGGAAACAGCCTTGTCCGTCTGCCCCAGAACTTTGAAGGCGTTGCCCATATTCAAATAGGTATTGGCACTGTCGGGAACAATGTCCAGGACCTTCTGATAATAATAAATGGCCCGTTCCATATCTCCCCGGTTTTTGTATGTGTTTGCCAGCTCAAAGTATGTCCTGGCGTGGTCCATATTCATCGTGACGATCCGGTCATTCAGGGGTGGTCGGCATTTCCGTGTGGGAACGATCAATGGGTACAGGATTTTCCTTAAAATGGCGGTCCATCAGGTTTTATCAAGAATATGCATATCCCGTGCCATGAATTTATCCTGAGAACGGGATGTTCAGATGCACGGGCAGGGGATGATCCTGAACCTGTGGGGTAAAAGGCGCGTTGAGCGTTGAGGCGTCCGGCAAACATGTGACTGAAAGCGGCAGCCCGGTGCATCAGGCGGTTTCTTTCAGTTAAGACAATTCCAGTTAAGACAATTCGTCAAGGAATTGACATCATCCAGACCCGGGAGAGGTACGCGCCCTTTTCTGAATCTCTTTTTTCAATTCACGGGCAACCTGTTGAAACACGGATTTCCAGTCACCGCGTCGGGTCTGCCTGAACAGCCGCATGGTCGGATACCAGGGACTGTGACTGCCCTCCAGGAACCATCTCCAGTCCGGGGCATAGGGGAGCAAGGTCCAGACCGGTTTTCCCATGGCGCCTGCGAGATGAACGACTGCCGTATCCACCGATATGATCAGGTCCAGATTCTCAATGACGGCCGCGGTGTCGGAGAAATCATCAAGCGCTTGTCCGACATTCGCAAAGGATATGGATTTCGGCAAGTCGTCGGCCTGGGCGGCTGCCGCCCCTTTCTGTAAACCGTACAATTTCAATGCCGT
>CAYTJI010000147.1:0-5613 GCA_964438065.1 uncultured Desulfobacteraceae bacterium
ATATTAAAAGCATAATTTCCTTTTTGAAAATAGTTTATGCAGGTTTTAGGTATCAATCATCCATCGGTTCCCCGCACTTTTTGCAGACACGAATCCTTGAGCCGTCTTCAAGAACACGTTTTCCAATCCTTGTGGGTTCAGCGCATTTGTTACAGACAAGCATCACATTGGAAATGTCAAGTGGTGACTCTTTATCTATAATACCACCCTGACCGGTTTGGATACTGGGTCTGGAATGTCTCTTGACAATATTCACCTTTTCGATCAGGACTCGCCCTTTTTCAGAATCGACGCTCAGGACACCGCCTATTTTCCCTTTTTCTTTTCCGGTGATAACAATAACCTTGTCATTTTTCTTGATTCTGGGATGTTTTTTCCGCACTTCTGCCACTCCCGATTCCGTCATTGGGTACATTGGATCTCCGCTTCTCAGAAAATGGGCGGACAAACCAATTCCTGTCTCTGTTTAACGCATGTCACGCTTCCCGTCATAACATTGATGGACCCTGAATCAAAGTACTTCCGGCGCCAGCGAAATGATTTTCATGAAGTTTTTAGCCCGCAACTCACGGGCTACGGGTCCAAATATCCGGGTCCCGACCGGTTCTCGCTGGTCACTGATGATTACTGCCGAATTTTCATCGAATTTTATATAGGACCCGTCAGGTCGACTGATCTCTTTGGCCGTCCTGACAACAACGGCCCGGACCACGTCCCCTTTTTTGACTCTGGAATTCGGTACGGCTTCCTTTACCGACACAACGATTACATCCCCTACAGTTGCGTACCTTCTTCTGGACCCACCCAATACCTTGATGCAGGAGACCACTTTGGCCCCGGAATTATCCGCCACTCTCAATCTCGTTTCGGTTTGTATCATCTTGTCGGCTCCGATGATCTACTGTATGCACACTAAAGCTGATCCGTTTGAATATTGGGACCGCCCATCGTACTGATCTCTATAACCTGCCATCTTTTCCGTTTGCTGATGGGACGGCTTTCCACAATTTTCACCTTGTCTCCGACCTGGCACCTGTTCCTGGGGTCATGCGCCATGTACTTGAGACGTCTTCTGATGTACTTGCCATATGTTCGATGTTTCGTCAGCCGTTCGACCATCACCATGGCCGTCTTGTCTGTCTTGATACTGACGACAGTCCCCGACAGGGTCTTTCGCGATCCACGTTCTCTCATTGCACCCTCAAATTATCTATCGTTCTATTGTCGAAAGATCCAGCTCCCGGAGCACGGTTTTTACACGGGCCAAATCCTTCCTTGTTTTGGGAATCATGGCTGTGTTCCCCAGCTGGCCCGTCGCCTTCTGGAATCTGAGATTAAACAATTCCTGTCCCAGCTCCCTGACCTTTTCTTCAAGTTCTTCTCTGGATAGATCTCTCAGTTCTTTTGCCTTCATGAGCTTACTGTTTCCTGAATACAAATCTTGTGGCGAACGGCAGTTTGTGCCCGGCCAATCGAAACGCCTCCCGGGCCATGTCCTTTTCTACCCCTTCCAGTTCGTAAAGGATCTTCCCCGGCTTAACGACCGCCACCCAACCTTCAGGGGCGCCCTTTCCTTTCCCCATCCTGGTTTCTGCCGGTTTCTTGCAAACCGGTTTGTCCGGAAAGACACGAATCCAGATTTTCCCGCCACGTTTGACATGCCTGTTGATGGCCACACGGGCTGATTCGATCTGCTGTGCAGTCATCAGACCGCATCCAAGCGCCTGAAGACCATAGTCGCCGAACTGCAGGGAAGTGCCTCGAAGAGGCTTGCCCTTCATCCTGCCTTTCTGTTTTTTTCGATACTTGACTTTTTTAGGACTTAACATGAATGGTTCCTGTTGTTACTTCTTTTTGTCGGGTAGAATTTCGCCTTTAAATATGATGACCTTAATGCCCACAACGCCGTAAGTTGTGAAGGCTTCGGCAAATCCATAGTCTATGTCCGCCCGGATCGTATGGAGTGGCACTCTCCCTTCCCGGTACCATTCTCTCCGGGCCATCTCAGCGCCTCCCAGTCTCCCGCTGCAGGTGACCTTGATGCCTTGTGCACCAAGCCTCATGGCAGAGCTTACGGCCTTTTTCATTACACGCCTGAAAGCCATTCTTCGAACCAGCTGCAGGGCCACGTTTTCAGCAACAAGCTGGGCATCCACCTCGGCCTTTCGAACCTCCTGGATGTCAATAATAATCTCCCGACGGATTCTGTTTTCCAGGGCCTTTTTCAGTTTCTCAATTTCAGCCCCTTTTTTGCCGATGATAATGCCGGGTCTTGCGACATGCATGCGGATCCTGACTTTATCCGCTGCTCTTTCAATTTCAATCCTTGAAATACCGGCCTGATAGGCTTCCTTTTTCAGAAACTTCCGGATCTGGTAGTCCTCAAGCACAAAACTGCCGTATTCTTTTCCGGCAAACCATCTTGAATCCCAGTTTCGGTGGATCCCCAGTCTGAAACTGATCGGGTGAACTTTCTGTCCCAATATATACCTCCATTTTTTCGTTCGTGATTCTCCGGAAACAGGCCTGCCCCATGAGGCGGATTCTATCATCAATCAGGCATGCGAATGTACGGTTAGATTGATGCTGTTTTCAAAATTCTCACAGAGAAACACTGTTTTCCCGTGAACGGGCTTCAGAATGTCCGGACACTGGTTTTGAACGGGATTTCTCACCGGTTCGCCCGCCCCTGGATCATGGGGAGACCTTGAAATATGCGAATTCCGGTTTGGTTCGGTTCTGCTTCTTTATGCCCACTTTTATTTTTCGTCCAGGATTACCGTCAGGTGGCTTGTCCGTTTTCTGATACGGGAGGCACGTCCCTGCGCCCGCGGGCGCCATCGCTTCAAGGTCGGGCCCTCATCGGCATAGATCTGCTTGATGTAGAGCGCATCCACATCAACATTGGACCCCTGTTCTGCATTCGCAACTGCAGAATCAATCAGCTTTTTTAAAATCCGTGCTCCCTTCTGCGGTGCGAATGAGAGTTTGTTTAAAGCCTCCTCAATTTGCATCCCGCGCACCTGGTCCATCACCAAACGCATCTTCCGGGGTGAAATCCTGATAAATTTTGCCGCTGCCTTTGTTTCCATTTCAACTCGTCGTGTGTATGTCCGAACGAAAAAGGATTTCCGCCGGGATTTTCATTCAACCGTTTCGTCTCCGCAGTGGGCGGGTACCATCCGGACAAGATCGTTCGGGCTTTCGTTCAGACGCCGGTTAATTAAAAAGTGGCTCATTATTTCTTTTTACCTTTCAGCCTGGATTTCTTGTCTCCGGCATGACCGTAGTATGTCCGCGTAGGGGAAAACTCCCCCAGTTTGTGGCCGACCATGTCTTCAGCAACAAACACGGGCAGGAATTTCTTGCCATTATGAACAGCGAATGTCAGACCCACAAATTCGGGAAGGATAGTGGACCTGCGGGACCATGTCTTAATGATTTTTCGGCTTTGTGTTTCATTCGCCTTTTCAACTTTTCTCATTAAGTGTTCATCAACAAATGGCCCTTTTTTCAGTGATCTCGGCACAACCTTCTCTCCTTCTTGAATTCCATAACATTGATAATGGCCAGAGGTACGGCATTCTCAATTTGCAGGGCAGAATCGACAGCAGATATTTCGAGCCTTTGCGGACCACCCTTGCCGACACGGTAAAACACCCTGCCCATGAGTTACCTGCCGCTTTTGCGTTTTTTCAGGATGAACTTGTCACTCGGTTTTCTTTTTCTGGTTTTATATCCTTTAGTCGGCACGCCCCAAGGGGTTACAGGATGACGGCCGCCGGAAGATTTCCCTTCGCCACCCCCGTGAGGATGATCAACGGGATTCATGGCAACACCCCTGACCCTGGGCCGTTTCCCCAGCCATCTGTTCCTCCCCGCCTTTCCAATAGATATGCTTTCATGATCCAGATTTCCAACCTGCCCGATTGTTGCTTTACAGTCAAGCAGGACCATTCGGACTTCACCGGAAGGAAGCTTGACTTGCGCGTATTTGCCTTCTTTGGCCATTAACCGGGCATAACTTCCGGCAGTCCGGGCCAGTTGTCCGCCGTGGCCTACATTCAGTTCAACATTATGAATATTCGTTCCAAGCGGGATATTTCTCAGGGGAACCGCATTGCCGGTCTTGATTTCGACATCCGGTCCGGAAATGATTCGATCCCCAACCTGCAGTCTGTTGGGCGCAAGGATATATCGCTTTTCTCCGTCAGCATAATGCAGAAGCGCGATATTGGCCGATCGGTTTGGATCATATTCGATGGAAGCAACTTTGGCGGGAACGCCGTCTTTGTCCCTTCTGAAGTCAATAACACGATACTTCCGTTTATGTCCGCCACCTCTGTGACGGGTTGTAATCCGTCCCAGTGAATTTCTGCCGCCTGACTTGTTTGCGGGTCTCAGTAGACTTTTCTCCGGTTTTTTCCGCGTAATTTCATCAAACGTTGAACTTGTCTGGAAGCGTCTCCCCGGCGATGTCGGTTTATTGGTTTTAATGCCCATGCTTATCTCCGAAACCTGAAAATTCTGTAACGGGCCGGATGACCGAACCTATAATGAGGGTACCCGCAACGCGCTATTCGAGACCCTGCTAAACCCCCTCAAAGAGTTCTATATCTTCTCCCGGGGCCAGTGTAACAACGGCTTTTTTCCAGTCCGGCCTTTTGCCGAAGTATCTGCCGACGCGGCGTCGTTTGCCGCGAACATTCATGGTCTTAACGTCAACTACCTTCGTTTTGAACAACGTTTCAACCGCATGTTTGATCTCTATTTTATTGGCCTTTTTATGTACTTTGAATGAGATCTGGTTTGCCCAGGTCTTTTGCAGGGTCGCCTTTTCAGTAATATGAGGCTGTTTGACGATTTGGAAAATATCCATTACTGCGCTAACGCCTCCTGTATCTTTTCAATCGCGGGTTGTTCCACAAACAGGTGAGTATATTTTAAGACGTCGTAGGTATTGAGGCCCTCATATCTCATAACCTTCACCCTCTGAACGTTTCTGGACGATTTCTCCAGGTTCTCGGCCTTGTTCAGAGTGACGATCAGCGCTTTGTCTGCTTCAAACTCTTTCATGATCCGGACGAAAGTTTTCGTTTTTATTTCTGCCAGATTGAAGTCGTTGACGACAATAAGCTGATCGGCCATGACCTTGTCCGTGAGCGCCATCCGCAAGGCAGCTTTCTTCACTTTTTTCGGCACACGGTGGTGGTACTTCCGTGGTACAGGACCGAAAGCAACACCTCCGCCTCTCCGTGTGGGAGAAGATGCCGAACCGGACCTCGCCCGCCCGGTTCCTTTCTGGCGGTAAAGTTTCGCGCCGGAGCTTTTGACCTGCGACCGGCCTTTGGCTGCGGAGGTTCCGGACCTGTGGCCGGCAGTCTGTCCTACAACAACCTGATGTAAAACGTGCTTCCTGATCGGCACATTGAAGACATCGTCCTTTAACTCTATTTCGGAAACTTTTTCTCTCTGCAAGTTGTATACGTCCACCACAATCATTTTGTGCCTCTGTTTTTTCGGCTGTGACTGTCATCCGCAGGACAGATTTCATCTTCCACCTAAATCCTGCAAGCGTCGAGTTTGCCGAAGACCTGCCTGCAGCAGGCAGGT
>CAYTJI010000148.1:0-4917 GCA_964438065.1 uncultured Desulfobacteraceae bacterium
CGTGGAAACTGTTTATGACAGGGCCGAAAACATGAAGCCCTGCAATATCGGGGCCCAGGGCACCTGCTGTAAAAACTGTGCCATGGGTCCCTGCCGTCTGCCTCTGCCAAAGGCAGGGATACAGGGTGAAGACGAAAGAAAGGGTCTGTGCGGTGCTACGGCAAACACCATTGCGGCCCGCAATTTTATCCGAATGATCGCCGGCGGTGCCTCTGCTCATTCAGATCATGGACGTTCCGTGGCCGAGGTCTTTCTTTCTGCGGCCAGGAAAGAGACGGATGCCTACCGGATCAAGGACACGGTCAAGCTTCTGGAAGTGGCCGAAGCCCTGGGTGTCGCAACCAAGGTAGAGGTTGATGGCAAGGAACTCGACAGGGATATAGACGAGATCGCAGTTGAGGTGGGTGAAAAGGCCATGAATGAGTGGGGCAAACCGGAGGGAGAACTGCTTTATCTTAAAAGGGCGCCGGCGCCTCTGTATGAGAAATGGAAAAAGAACGGTGTGCTTCCCAGAAATATCGACAGAGAAATTGTGGAGATCATGCATCGGACCCATATAGGCGTTGATCAGGATTTCCGCAACCTGATGAAGCAGGGCACGCGCGCAGCGATTGCGGACGGATGGGGCGGTTCCATGCTGGCCACCGATCTTCAGGATATCCTGTTCGGAACCCCTTATCCCTTACAGTCCGAGGCCAATCTCGGCATCATGAAAGAAGACCACGTCAATATTATCGTCCACGGTCATGAACCGGTTCTTTCCGAGATGATCGTCGCCGTATCCCAGAAGCCCGAGATTATCGAGTATGCCAAACAGAAGGGCGCGAAGGGGATCCAGCTTGGCGGGATGTGCTGCACGGCCAACGAGATCCTCCAGCGCCACGGAATTCCGACCGCAGGAAATTTTCTCCAGCAGGAACTGGCCATTGTCACCGGGGCCTGTGATGCCATGGTGGTCGATATTCAGTGTATCATGCAAAATGTTGCCAATGTTGCCAAATGTTTCCACACCAAGCTGATCACGACGCATCCCATTGCAAAGATGGAGCAGGATAATGTCATCCACATCGAGTTTGACGAGCATTATGCCCTTGAAGACGCGGAAAAGATCATCCGAATCGCTATAGACAATTTCGAGAACCGGAAGGCGGAGGTCATGATTCCGCGGCATAAGTCCGTACAAATCGCGGGTTTCGGGGTGGAATCGGTTCAATATCATCTTGGCGGCACATTCAGGGGCAGTTATTACACCTTGAACGATAACATCATTAACGGCCGCATCAGGGGTATTGCCGGCGTTGTCGGGTGTAACAATGCCAGGACCCGGCATAATCAAGACCATGTGACCATTGTAAAAGAATTGATCAAAAATGATGTGATTGTGCTGACCACCGGATGTACGGCCATTGCCTGCGCCACGGCGGGACTTCTCACACCTGAAAGCGCAGGGGTTTACTGCGGACCGGGCCTGGCGGAAGTATGCGAAACGGTCGGGATACCGCCTGTGCTGCATCTTGGGTCCTGTGTGGACAACAGCCGGATTCTCCTGGCGGCCACAGAAGTAGTCAAGGCCGGCGGCCTGGGAGAGGATATCTGCGATGTGCCCGTGGCAGGCAGCGCTCCGGAATGGATGAGCGAGAAGGCGATCAGTATCGGCCATTATTTTGTTGCATCCGGGGTCTATACCGTATTCGGTGTTACCCTTCCCACATCCGGAGCCCCGGTTTTTCATGATTATATCTCCAAGGATCTGGAAAAGATTTACGGCGGGATGTGGGATGTTGAACCCGATCCTGTGAAACACGCTCAACTGATGATCGCGCATATTGACAAAAAACGTAAACAACTTGGCATTGACAAGGCCAGGGAAAGGGTCCTCATGGATATGGCCGATCGTCAGAAGCTTGAAGTGTAAATTATAAATATCCTCAACGAAGGAGGAAGAAAGATATGTCAAAGTTAATCGCATTTGCCGCCATTCAGGGCGGTTATCAAGTTGTTTCTACGGTTGAAGGAGAATTGAATAAAGCCCTTGAGACGCATAATGCCGATACAAAGATAGAGTTTCCGAATACCAGCTATTACCTGCCTGTCATATACTCCCTGACAGGTATGAAGGTCGAAACCCTTGAAGATTTAATTAAACCCATGGAATTCGCACGGGGCCTGCTCCCGCCACATATCAAGGGCAGCCATCATCTGCCCTATCTCGGGCCTCTGCTGGACGCCGGCATGGCAGCCATCTTTGCTTACGAAATAAAAGAGGCTCTGCGAATTTTGAACGATCCAGATTTTTATATTCCTCAGGAAGATCCTGACCTGGAGGCCGGAAAATTATGGGTGGGTCCCGCCGATGATGTTATCCTCAGAAAACGGGGTGTTGAATTTGTGGACGGCACGGCGCCGGGCTTTGCCGCAATGGTCGGCGCTGCCCCTGATCCTGAAATCGCCAAAATGATTGTAGAGGAATATCAGAAGAGAAGTCTTTATATCTTCTGCGCGGCCAACCACAATGGTAAAACGCTGGTTGAGCAATGTATCGAGGCGGGCATGCAGGTCGGGTGGAGTACGCGGATTGTGCCTTTCGGACCGGATATTTCCTCCGCAGTTTTCGCGCTCGGCTTTGCCAACCGTGCGGCCATGTCATTCGGCGGTGTTCAGCCTGGAGATTACAAAAAAATTCTTTTGTACAACAAGAACCGGATTTTTGCGTTCATCAATGCCTTGGGGGATGTCGGAACGGAATGGGCGTGCGCCGCAGCAGGGGCTGTAAACTGGGGCTTTCCGACACTGGCAGATACGGATATTCCGGAGATCCTTCCCACGGGCATTTGTACCTATGAACATGTCGTGGCAAACGTGCCTTATGAGGAAATGGTGAACCGCTCGGTCGAGGTTCGTGGCCTTAAAGTGACCGTTTCAGAGATTGACATTCCATGTGCATTCGGCCCCGCTTTTGAGGGAGAGCGCGTTCGTGGTGATGACCTGTACTGCCAGACCGGGGGCGGCAAGACCCAATGCACGGAGCTGTGCAAAATGGCAGAGATGAAGGAAATAGAGGATGGAAAAATTGAGGTCATCGGTCCTGACATACCGGACATGAAAGAGGGCGACCGTTTTTATCTCGGTATCTATGTACAGGTTGCCGGTCGGGAATTTCAGACCGACTTCGAACCGATTCTGGAACGTCAGATTCACCACCTGATCAACTATATACAGTATGTGATGCACATCGGTCAGCGCGACATTTCCTGGGTGCGTATAAGCAAAGCTGCTGTGGAAAAGGGCTTTACGTTGCGGGATATCGGCGTCGTTCTTCACGCCAAATTCCATCAGGATTTCACAAAGATTCTGGACAAGGTCCAGGTTACTTTGTATACGAACAAGGAAGATGTAGAGAAACTCACGGAGCGCGCAAGGGCGGAATATAAACACAGAGACGAGCGGGTCGAAAAAATGACCGATGAAGATGTCGACACATTTTACTCCTGCACCCTCTGCCAGTCCTTCGCCCCCAATCACGTGTGCACCGTCAGTCCCGAGAGAACAGGGCTCTGCGGCGCATATAATTGGATGGATTGCAAGGCGTCTTATGAAATCAACCCGACAGGTCCGAACCAACCGATCAAGGTTGGCGAATGTCTGGACCCGAATCTCGGTCAATGGAAAGGCGACAAAGAGATTGAAGAGTAGGCTTCAAGAGGCGCGATCAAGAGTTACAATTTGTACTCCATGCTGATTGAACCTATGACCACCTGCGGGTGTTGTGAGTGTATCGCGGCCATGTTGCCCACTTGTAACGGTGTCATGACAGTGGTCAGGGATTATTCCGGTGAAACCCCCTGTGGCATGAAATTTACAACGCTTGCCGGTGTCATGGGCGGCGGCGCCCAGTCCCCGGGTTTTGTCGGCCATTCCAAATACAACATTACACAGAAAAAGTTTATCAAAGGTGACGGCGGACTTCTTCGCATGGTATGGATGCCGAAAATGCTGAAAGAAGAAATTAAGGAACGTCTGATTAAACGCGGAGAGGAGCTGGGTGTTCCCGACTTGTATGACAAGATTGCTGACGAGACGGTAGGGACAACCGAGGAAGAAGTCCTTGCGTTTCTCGAAAAGGTTGGACATCCTGCTTTGAGTATGGAGCCTATTGTCGCGTAACATCGTTCCATGAGCAGACATTTGTCAGTTCATGTGCTGGATTCAGGATTTGGGTGTATGCCTGGATCTGTAAGACACGGTTCACGGTATGACGTCCGGGTTGTCTTCAGACGAGATCCGGGATCATCGTTTCGGGAATCAGCCGGATGGGTTCGCGGAGAACAGACCTGTCTCTTTTTCCAGGATCTGGACAGATAAGGATATTCATTTTCGATGAGGAGTAAATTATGGGACTAACTGGAATTCAAATTTTTAAGCTGTTGCCCAAGACAAACTGCACCGAGTGTGGTGTACCCACGTGTCTTGCCTTTGCTATGAATCTGGCAGCAGGAAAAGCCGAACTGGATGCCTGTCCGTATGTATCGGACGAAGCCAGGGAAAAACTTGCCGAAGCATCGGCGCCACCGATCCGACCGGTGGCAATCGGCGCGGGCGTCAGGGCATTCAAAGTGGGTGGTGAGACAGTCATGTTCAGGCATGAAAAGACGTTTTATAACCCCACAGGTATCGCGGCCGTGCTTTCATCAGACATGGATACGGCGGCGCTGGATACTAAACTGAAAGAGTGGAATGCCCTTCAGTATGAAAGAGTCGGACTGAATCTGTGTCCGGAGCTGGTTGCCTTGAAAGATGCAAATGGGGATGCCTCGGCATTTGCTGCCGCGGCAGGGAAGATTGCCAAGGAAAGTGAATTCGGGCTTATCCTGATGAGTGAGAATCCGGAGGTAATCAAGGCTGCCGTCGATGAGTGTG
>CAYTJI010000148.1:4927-5597 GCA_964438065.1 uncultured Desulfobacteraceae bacterium
GTGCCTTCAAAAAGCCCCTCGTCTACGCCGCAACCGATGCCAATGCAGATGAGATGGGCAATATTGCAAAGGAAAAAGATGTACCTCTGGCCATAAAAGCCGAAAGCGTGGATGCCCTTATTCCTTTGAGCGATAAGCTCACAGCAATGGGTCTTAAGGACCTGATGCTGGATTCGGGCGCAAGAGAGATAAAACAGGTTTTTCAAGATCAGATAGCCATTCGCCGTGCCGCGCTCAAGGCCGGGAATCGATCTCTGGGTTTTCCAACCATCACATTCCCGTGTGAAATGGCCGGCAATCTGGATGTGGAAACCATGATCGCGGCCATGCTGATCGCAAAATACGCGGGTATTGTGGTGCTTTCGGATTTCAGGCCCGAGAGTGTGTTTCCGCTTCTTCTCGAACGTCTGAATATTTTCACGGATCCGCAGCGCCCAATGACCGTGACTGAAGGCATTTACGAAATCGGTTCGCCGGATGAAAACTCACCCGTGCTGGTTACGACCAACTTTTCGCTTACCTATTTCATTGTGAGCGGAGAAATAGAAGGAAGCCGCGTGCCGAGCTGGCTTCTTATCAAAGACACCGAAGGACTATCCGTCATGACTGCATGGGCGGCGGGCAAGTTTGCCGGAGACGATGTGGGTGCTTTTGTCAAGAAGTGTGGTAT
>CAYTJI010000149.1:0-5529 GCA_964438065.1 uncultured Desulfobacteraceae bacterium
GATTGTCCTCTGTGTCATCGATTGCCGGATTTGTGATGAGCAATGCGGTCAGGATTTCAGGGAGATCTCCCTCAAACTCCACATCCACAATCGGTCCGATGACTTGAATCACTTTGCCCTCATTCATGGCTATTTAAGACCTCCTTCAAATTTAAAAGAACCATTATGCCTTCTTCAAGGCCTCCGCACCACCCACGATATCCATCAGTTCAGCCGTAATTGCCGCCTGTCGAGCTTTGTTGTACGCCAGCGTAAGATTTTCTATCAGCTCGGTACAGTTTTTGGCAGCATTGTCCATTGCGGCCATGCGGGCGGCATGCTCACTGGTCTCGTTCTGTAGAAGCGCATTCAGAATCTGGACACTAATATGTTTGGGCAGCAACTCGATCAAAAGTTCTGCCGGGTCTGGTTCGCAGAGATATTCCCGCGCACCTGACGGGCCAGCATCATCAACCTTCGGCGGTTCAATGGGAATCAACTTTACCAGGGTAGGCACCTGCCGAGCCATACTTACAAAACGTGAATACTGCATGTAGACCTCATCGACTTCATCAGCCAGGTACCGGTCGATAAAGTTTTTGGTCATTTGATTCACAAAGGAAATATCAATATCCCCGTACACATCAACATGACTGGCGGTAAGATTTACGCCTCTCTTTTGGAAATAATCCCTGCCTTTTTTCCCAACGGTGGTCAGGCTGCATTCAAGGTCTGCGGATTTCTGCTCCCGAAGCCATTTTTCGGCTTCCGCGATAAGATTTGTGTTAAAACTTCCACACAGACCCCTGTCTCCTGAGAAATGGAGCAGTTCCAGTCGCGTGATCCGCTCTTTTCGTACAAGAAGTGGGTGAATATCGGCTTCAATGCCCCCGGCAAGATTGGCCAGGACATGAGAAAATTTTGAGGCATAAGGCTCGAAACTTTCCATCTTTGACTGGGCACCGCGGAGTTTTGACGCAGCAACCATGTTCATGGCCCGGGTGATCTGTTTGGTCTTTTTAACAGCGCCTATCTGCCGCTGGATATCATTTAAGGTTGCCATTTCCTTCTCTTTTCAAAGGGTTCAAATTAGTCTGCCGGATGGAATATTCCCTTGAATTCGTCCAGAGCAGCCTTCAATCTTTTGTCAATCTCGTCACTGATATCCTCGGTCTCCTTTATGGATTTCAGGATATCGCCATGCTTGCTCTCCAGAAATTCCAGCATCTGTTTTTCATATTCGGACACGGCGTGCTCGGGCCAGTCATCCAGGTAGCCGTTCGCACCGGCAAACAGGATCGCCACTTCTTTTTCAGCCGGCATGGGCTGGTACTGGGGTTGTTTCAGAATTTCGACAAGCCTTCGCCCTCTGTTGAGTTGCTGCTGTGTTGCCTTGTCAAGGTCACTGCCAAAGGCGGCAAACGCCTCCAGTTCCCTGAACTGGGCCATGTCCAGGCGAAGCGTTCCGGCAACCTTTTTCATTGCCTTTGTCTGGGCTGCGCCGCCGACACGGGAAACAGAAAGGCCGACGTTGATCGCAGGCCGGACGCCGGAAAAGAAAAGACCGGGCTCCAGGTACACCTGTCCGTCTGTAATGGAGATAACATTGGTTGGGATGTACGCGGAAACGTCGCCGGCTTGGGTTTCAATGATCGGTAGAGCTGTAAGAGAACCTCCTCCGAGTTCGTCATTCAACTTGGCCGCACGTTCCAGGAGACGGGAATGATTATAGAAAATGTCTCCGGGGAAAGCCTCACGTCCGGGGGGACGTCTGAGGAGCAGGGAAACCTGGCGGTAGGCCGTGGCCTGTTTGGAAAGGTCATCGTAGATAATTAATGCGTGTTTTCCCTGGTCCCGGTAATATTCGCCGATGGCACAGCCGGTATAGGGGGAAATAAACTGCTGTGTCGCGGGGTCACTGGCGCACGCTGCGACAACGGTTGTATATTCCATGGCGCCGTGACGTTCGAGTACATCGACGACCTGGGCCACGGTTGATCTTTTCTGACCCGTAGCCACATAGATGCAGTAGATATCCGTGTCTTTCTGGTTGATGATGGCATCCACGCAGATGGCCGTTTTTCCGATCTGCCGGTCGCCGATAATGAGCTCTCTCTGTCCCCGGCCGATAGGTGTCATGGCATCAATTGCCTTGCTTCCCGTGTACATCGGCTCATTCACCGACTGTCGAGCAATGACACCCGGCGCAACCACCTCAATACGGGAAAATTCCTTGGCATTAATCGGGCCCTTTCCGTCAATGGGTTGACCGACGGCATCAATAACCCGGCCGAGAACCGCTTCTCCTACAGGCACCTGCGCGATCCGGCCCGTTCTTTTCACCGTGTCGCCTTCTCTAATTTTTGTGTCCTCCCCCATGATGGCGACACCCACATTATCTTCTTCAAGGTTAAGACAAAGGCCAGTGACACCGCCAGGAAATTCGACCATCTCCATTGCCATGGCCTTTTCGATTCCATAGACACGAGCGATTCCATCCCCTACAGACAATACGGTGCCTGTCTCGCTCACCTCTACCTTTTTTTCGTAATCCTTAATCTGGTCGCGGATTACCTGACTTATCTCTTCTGCTTTGATTTCCATTAGTTATATTCACCCCTTTTTAATGATTCTCTTAACCCCTCCAATTGGGTCCTAACGCTGCCATCCAAAACCAGATCCCCTGTTTTTATGATCAATCCGCCCATAATGGACGCGTCTTCCATTACATTGATCTTGATTTCTTTGGAAGTAAGACTCTTCAAGGCCTGCACCAACCTCTCCAATGCATCCTTTTTAAGCGGTCTGGCTGTGATAACCTCTGCGCGGGTTATATTGGACAGTTCATCGGTCAGCTTTGAATAATGTTCCGTGATGTCCTTGAGAACTCCAACCCTGTTTTTTTCCAGAAGGAGTTTCAGAAAATTCTTCACCACTTCGGGATAGGAAGTTTTTTCCAATATGACGGATAAGATCTGTTTCCGATCCTCTATGGTGAATATCTGGTTGGAGATGACCTGGAAAAATTCATCATTTTGGGAGCAGAAATGACAAAATTCCTGCAGACTCTGTCCATACTCCGCATATCTGCCGTCTTCGCGCCCCAGGCTCAACAGGGCCTTGGCATATCTTTTGGAAATTTTCGAATCACTCAATGTAATTTCTCCACGCTCTTTATAAATTCATCAACCAAATGATCCTGATCCCTGTCAGTCATTTCTCTGTCAATAATTTCTCTGGCTCTCTTCGCGGCACTGTCCAGGATTTCCTGTTTCAGGCTTTCCCCTGCCGCCATGATCTCGCGCTGAATCGTCATCTCCGCCTGCTCGAGGATCTGATCCGCTCGTTGTCTGGCTTCAGCAATGATTTTTTCCTTCTCGGCAAGGCCCTCTGCCCGATATTGTTCGATGATTTCCTGTTTGCTCGCCTCGAATTCTTCCAGCCTTTTTTTCAGTTCATGATAACGCCTTTCGGCCTGCTCTTTTTTCTTGTTTAATTCCTCAAACTTATGCTTGATCTCTTCACGCCGGTTTTCGAAAAAATCCTTGATTGAGGTTCTCCTGACCACAACAAAAAGGATTATGACCAGTAAAGAAAAATTAATGCCCCGATACATCAGATCCACCAGTTGGCCGCTGCCGTGGCCCCCTCCATGTTCGGCGCCCCCTCCGGATGCAAAAGCCAATCCGGAGACGCAAACAAAAAAGGCGAGTGTACCAAGGATCACCGAGGCCATATTTTTATTGGTTTTTCTGATCCGACTCATTGGACGCTTCTCCCCAGTATTTTTTCAGCCAGTTCGCTCGAGAAAACAGCAAGCTGATCTTCCAGCGCTTTCCGGATATCAACGATTTTTGCTTCAATGTCCCGTCTGGCGTTGCCGATTTTCTCTTCTGCAACAGAAGAGGCCTCCTGAAGGATTCCCCTTTGTTTTTCAAGCCCTTCTCCCTTGATGGCTTCTTTTTCCGTTACGCCTTCCTTCCTGGCCAGCAACTTCCCTTCTTCAATACCTTTCTCATTCCGGTCCGACTGCGCGAGGAACTCCTCTATGGATTTTTTAAGTGAGTTTTCCGCCTCGTATCTTCTGTTCAGAATACCGCGGATGGGTTTGTAGAGAATGGCATTCAATATGGCCAGCAGCACCATAAAATTGATAATCTGAATCCATAATGTGCCAATATGATCCCCGAACAAGGGCCAAAGCGAATAATCAATCTGTAACATAGGAATGATCCATATTATTTAGATTGTGTAGGAGTTAATACGGCACTTGCCTGTCTGGGAAGGCCTCCCCCCCCTGTCGCAGTCGCTACGGGTGTGGGGCGATTGTTCCGGAATCGATTTCAGTGTTCTCGACACTTTCGTCAGACAAGCACCCTAAATTTTAAATGATGGACTTTTATAAAAAAAGAAGATCTTTGTCAAAACTTTTTTCCCGGACCGTGTCGTGGTTCGAATTTATTGAAAACACCGAACGGAAGATAGTTCCGGGGTCAGTGACACCGGGGCCGCATGTATGCTGCAGGGTCGGGACTTTTGAAAAAAGCGCAGGGTTCGACATTACAGTCACATGCGTCCAATTATTGCCTTACCTTGGCATGGCACGTTTTTCCGGTCTGCGATCAGCATCCCCGGACCGACAATTTTTTCAGAGATTTTTTTCGTTGTGAAGAACGGCTACCTTGCCGTCTTCATCTTCTGTACGGCGTTTCATCCGGCAGTTTCCTTCAAAAATTACCCCTTCGTCTATCGTGACAATCGGGGCTGAAATATTGCCGTACACCTTACCCGGGGAATGGATATCTATCCGGTTTCCTGCATCGATATTTCCGTGAATTTCCCCGCTGACGCTGACTTGGGCGGTTTGGATATCGCATTCGAGCAAGGCCGCCTCCCCCACAATGAGGGTCCCTTCCGTCAAAATTTCACCCTTAAAGCTGCCATCAATGCGGACGGTCCCGGAAAACGAAAGTTTCCCCTCGAATTCAGTGTCTTTCCCAAGAAAGGCATTAATCTGGCTGTGATCTTTTTTCATTTCGAGAGACCCTATTTAAGAAATATACCTTTAAGCGTCCTTCCATAAATGGTTTTTTGAATTCGCTTTTCGGTTCATGTCCAGGCATTCGGCGCGGGACCCGGAAGGTGCGGAAAACTAATTTGTGTCCATCCGGAAATGAGTCCCGCCATGGCGGGATTTGGCCGGGATCAAGTCGAAGATCCCGGACTTTGAGCGGGGGCGTGCGAAAAATGACCGCAACTATCTGGTGGATATTCCGAGGATTATTTTTTCGCACAACGCGGATATTGGGCAAAAGGGCCATTTATGCATGGACACAAATTTTTTGAAATATCGAGCTTGGGGCTTTGGTATGCCTTGATCCCCAAACATGCCGCCATGGTGCAACGCAAATTATTTCACCTAAAACCTGCATAAACTATTTTCAAAAAGGAAGTTATGCTTTTAATATTAGCGAGTTATGGGAAAGTTGTGCTTTCATGACACGCATCAATTCGAATGCGGCCATAAAGTCTTGGGTTTTTGAAAATAGT
>CAYTJI010000150.1:0-5518 GCA_964438065.1 uncultured Desulfobacteraceae bacterium
GGACCATATTTTCAAGGCTCTTGCACTGGGAGCGCCGTTTACGAAGCTCGTCTGTATGGGAAGGGCCATCATGATTCCGGGATTTGTGGGATCAAATATCGAAGGGGCACTGGATCCTGAGAAAAAGGCGCAGGTGAACGGTCACTGGTCCGAACTGCCCAAATCGGTTAAACAGGTAGGGAGCACCGCCAAAGAGATCTTCGCCTCGTATTTTGATGTTGAGAAGAAAGTCGGGAAAGAAGAAATGAAAAACATTCCCTACGGTGCTATTGCCTTCTACACGCTGGCGGATAAGCTGGCCTGTGGCCTTCAGCAGCTCATGGCAGGAGCACGAAAATTTTCCATGAACAGCATTACACGCGGGGATCTCATGTCAGGGAACAGGGAAACGGCAGCAGAGACAGGGATTCCTCATGTTGCGGATGTGAATGATGAAAGCGCCAAAAAGATATTGAATTCATGACGTGGAGATGTGGAATCGACCAAAGCCTCCCGGCAGAATACTGCTGAGGGGCTTTGCCGCGTCACCTTACCTTGTTTCCATCCATAAATGGCCATTTTGTCCAATCCCGGCGTCAATTTGCGGCGTCACTTCTCGGGAAACGGAAAATCGCGGGAAAGGAGCGGAGGCTGTGAATATCACCATTAAAATCGGGAAGATAACCCTTGATGCGGAATTGGATGATACGCCTGTGGCAAATGAAATTGCGGAGATCCTTCCATTCAGGACGGCCTTCAATACATGGGGAGATGAGATTTATTTCACGATTCCCGTGGAAGCGCAACCGGACGATACCGCGCGGGAGGAAGTGGAGATCGGGGATCTGGGCTACTGGCCCACGGGACGGGCCTTCTGCATTTTCTTCGGCCCGACGCCCGTCAGTGCTCCAGGAAAGATCAGGCCCGCGAGCGCCGTCAATATTGTGGGCCGGGTGACAGGTGATATCAGCCCACTGAAACAGGTTGAGAGTGAACAAGAAGTGATTGTGGAGATGATCGGCCCTGGTTCGTGAACCTAAAAGCCGATGGAGCCGGGTGTCCGGGGAAAAGGGATGACATCCCGGATATTGGCGAGTCCGGTCATGAACTGGATCAGTCTTTCAAAGCCCAGCCCGAAACCGGCATGGGGGGCTGAACCGAATTTTCTCAAATCCAGATACCACCAGTAGTTGTCCGGGTCGAGGTTGCGCTCCCGCATCCTCTCAACAAGGATGTCATGGTCGTCTTCACGTTGACTTCCCCCGATGATCTCCCCCACTCTCGGTACCAGCACGTCCATGGCTCGGACGGTTTTCCCGTCTTCATTGAGTTTCATGTAGAACGCTTTGATTTCCTTTGGATAGTCCACAAGGATGACGGGTTTTTTAAATACGGTTTCACAGAGGTATCTTTCATGCTCAGACTGCAGATCAATGCCCCAGGCCACGGGAAACTGGAATTTTTCTGCGGATTTTGAAAGGATGTCTACGGCTTCCGTGTATGTCAGGTGTTCAAAACCCCGGCTGGTCAGATTTTCAAGTGTTTCTATGATCGAATCATCAATAAACCGATTGAAAAATTCCATGTCCTCCAAGCAGTTTTCCAGCGCATAGGAAAATATATATTTCAGAAATTCTGACGCGAGAGCGACGTCTCCCTCCAGGTCACAGAAGGCCATTTCCGGTTCAACCATCCAGAATTCCGCCAGGTGACGGGACGTATTCGAGTTTTCCGCCCGGAAGGTGGGGCCGAAAGTATATACATCGCCCATGGCAAGCGCATAGATTTCGGCCTCGAGCTGACCGCTGACAGTCAGGTGGGCCGCCTGACCGAAAAAGTCCTGAGAAAAATCAAATTTGCCGTTTTTCCGCGGAATATTCTCCAGATCCAGGGTAGTAACCCGAAACATGTCCCCGGCCCCTTCACAGTCGCTTCCCGTGATGATGGGTGTGTGGAGATATATGAAACCTCTTTTCTGGAAAAACTTGTGAATGGCGTGGCTCATGGCACTGCGGACCCGCGCTACAGCGCCAAAGGTATTGGTTCTGGGTCTCAGATGAGCAATGGTCCTCAGGAATTCAAAGGAGTGGTGTTTCTTCTGCAACGGATATACTGCCGGGTCTGCCCAGCCGAGAACCCTGATTTCTTCGGCCTGAAGTTCGGCTTTTTGCCCCTTTCCGGGAGACTCGGCCAGGGTGCCCACGGCCCGGATGGAACAGCCGGTCTGCAGCTTCCGGATCTCGCCTTTGTAATTGGGGAGCTTTTCGTCGGCAATGATCTGGAGACCGCGCAGGCAGGACCCGTCATTGATTTCGATAAATGAAAACCCCCCTTTAGAGTCTCTCCGCGTGCGGACCCAGCCCATCACGGTAAAACGGGTGCCGTAGGCCCCCCTGGAAAGGATATCCGCGATTCTGGTTCTTTTCAAAGTGTTATCCTTGTCAAAAACCGTTTAGGGACGGCAAGCGGCCGGGGCAGGGGCCGCCTGACTCCTGCTGCGACATCACTCCCCGACTCGTTCAATCATCCTGAAACCGGGATTCCCGGTGAGACGGGACCGGTTTGTCAGCCGGCCTTTCTCTCAAACTCCGCCATAAACGCCGTCAGCGCCTTCACCGCATCAATTCCCGTGGCATTATAGATCGAGGCCCGGCACCCGCCCACGGAACGGTGCCCTTTCAGACCTCCCAGGTCATTGCGCAGGGCCTCTTCCACAAATTTTTTTTCCAGGTCTTCCGTGGGCAGACGGAAGGTGACATTCATCAGCGACCGGCTGTCCGGGTCCGCAGTGCCCTGATAAAAATCGGACTGGTCAATCAGATCATACAGCAGGGCCGCTTTTTCCCGGTTGATCCGCTCCATGTTTTTCAGCCCGCCGACGGTTTCCTCCAGCCACTTCAGCACGAGTCCAATGACATAGATACTGAAACACGACGGCGTATTGAACATGGAATTTTTTTCCACGAACGTGGTGTATTTCAACATGGTCGGCAGGCGCTCCGGAGTTCTGCCGGCCATGTCTTTTCTCAGGATGACCATGCAGGTGCCCGCCGGGCCGATGTTTTTCTGCGCTCCCGCGTAGATCAGTCCAAAGGAGCCTGCGTCAAATTCCCGACTCATGAAATCAGATGACATGTCGCAGACAAGCGGAATGTCCCCGGTTTCGGGAAACCGGTCCCACTGGGTTCCTTTGATTGTGTTATTGGACGTGAAGTGGACATAAGCGGCGTTTTCGTCAACAGTAAACGCCTTCGGGATATAGGAGAAATTCCGGTCCTCGGAAGAGGCGATCACCTGCACGTCTTTTCCCTGGATCTGCGCTTCTTTTATGGCCTTGGTGGACCAGGTTCCGGTATTGATGTAATCGACCGGATGTCCTTCCAGACCCAGATTCATGGGGATCATGCAGAACTGCATGCTGGCGCCGCCCTGAATAAACAGGACATGAAAATCTTCACCGAGATTGAGGAGCCTCCGGGTTCGCACGATGGCGTCGTTTATCACGTCATCAAACCACGCGGAACGATGGCTGACCTCCAGGATTGACATGCCAGATCCCTTGAAATCCAAAAGCTCCGCCTGGATCTCCTCCAGGACAGGCAGCGGCAGTGCAGCGGGTCCTGCATTGAAATTGTATATTCTTTTTCCCATGCCTGAATCTCCTTTCAAGTATTATGTGGTGACGGAAGCATCTTTCCATTTGACATGTTTTGCGAACAAATACCGTTTTTAGGACAGTCCATGAAGCATTTTTCCGACATCCTCAAGGATTGTACGGTCTTTCTCAAAAGGCGGAACCCCTTCCAGGTCTGCCTCAACAATGTCGGTTCGGTACGGAATAAAGCCGAGAAACCGGAAACCCGGCATCTGTGCCAGGAGAAAATCCCGGTCTTTGTCCGATCGGATTTTGTTCCCCACAAAGCACAGTTTTTTTATGCCGATATCCTTTGCCAGGCTGCGGATTTGATAGGCCGTCTCCACACTGCGTCTGCCGGGTTCCACGACAACGATCAGCCAATCCACGGACATGGCTGTGGCTCGGCCGAGGTGCTCCAGGCCCGCTTCCATATCCAGAATGACAACCTCATCACGTGCCAGGACTATGTGGCTGACCAGAGTCTTGAGCAGCGTGCTTTCCGGGCAGATACATCCGGCGCCGCCCTTTTTGACGCCACCCATGACCATGACCTTCGCGCCGTTTGTCTCGATGGCGAGTTTTTCAGGCAGGTCGTCCACTTTGGGGTTGAGTTTGAAAAACGCCCCCATAGAGCCTATCCTGGCTTCGGTTCTTTCTTCAATCAGATCCTTCATCTCGGATATAGGGACAATTTTTTCGGTATTTTTCACGCCAAGGGCCTGTGCCAGGTTCGCATCAGGGTCCGCGTCTATTGCGAGGACCTTTTTCCCCTCCAGCACCAGGGCCTGCACGAGGTAAGACGCAAAAGTGGTTTTGCCAACACCGCCTTTTCCACTTACGGCAATCTTCATAGGATATCTCCTCACGGGATTTTTTCAATGAAAGCCCATTAGTAAACTAAATCGGTCCGGTTTTTTCAAGGACAAAATAGACAGCGCCAAAGAAGCCCCTGCCGGAGTAGCGCAACAGGGGGGCTGGACGGGTATCGGTTCGAAGGATGGGATCGTGCATGGCATTGTGCTTGAAGTTTTCAGATTCGCGGTTATAATAAAAAAACAGACAGAGGCCTTTGGCACAAAATCGGTCATTTTTCAAAGGTCTCAGAGAACGGGTGTTCACCCGGAAGTCTGTATTTCCGGATGGAACGATTGGCTTTTCCCAATTTGCATTTTGTTTAACCACTTGTTTTATTAGTATTTTTGCTAATACCTAATGCCTGACGGGCAACAGCCTCCGTCCATAAATGCTGTTTATGGATGGACACGAATTAAGATCTTGTGCCTGTAACAGGTCTCAGGAGGAGAACAGATGGAACAGCGTACCCTTGCAAGACCGAGATCGGAAATTGTGGTGAATGAATTCGTCCGGAGCGTTTACAACTGGATGGCCGGCGGTCTTGCCCTGACCGGATTTATGGCCTTCTATGTCTCCAAGGATGTGAACATGCTCCGCGCGATTGCCAGCCCACTGGTCCAGATCATTCTTTTTGTCGCAATAATCGGACTGGTGTTCTCTATCAGCGGCATGATAAACCGGATGAGCGCGGCGACGGCGACCTGCCTTTTCGTCATATATTCCGCCCTGATGGGCGTTTTTCTGGCACCTATCTTTATTATTTACACACACGCATCCATCGCCAGCACCTTCTTTATCTGCGCGGGCACATTTGTGGGGTGCAGTATTTACGGGTGGACCACGCGGAGGGATCTGACCTCTCTGGGAGGTTTTATGATGATGGGCCTGATCGGGATCATCATCGCCTCGGTTGTCAATATTTTTATCCGGAGTAGCGGCCTGTATTATATGATCAGTTACATCGGAGTGGTCGTGTTTGTGGGTCTTACGGCCTATGACACCCAGAAGCTGAAAAACATGGCCCTCACACAGCCTGCCGGCCTGGAT
>CAYTJI010000151.1:0-5443 GCA_964438065.1 uncultured Desulfobacteraceae bacterium
CAATAGACGGTCAGTCCGTAGTCATGACTTTTGATCCTCACCCCATCAAGGTCATGATGTCCGGAAACGGTCCCCCACTGATCACGCCAACGCAGCAGAAGCTGAAATTGATCGAGGAGTCGGGCATTGATGTCATTCTGTGCATCCCGTTCACAAAAGAGTTCGCCCTCGTTTCTCCTGAGGACTTTGTAAAAAAAATCCTGGTGCAGAGAATCGGCATCCGCGAAGTGGTTGTGGGATACGACTACTGTTTCGGGTACAAGCGTTCCGGCGACATTAACCTTCTCCGGAAGATGGGGCAAGATTACAATTTTACGGTTCATGTCGTGAACCAGTTTGTCCTCGATGACATGCAGGTTTCAAGTACGGCTGTCAGAAACCTGGTTCAGGAAGGAAACCTGCATGAGGCAAAAAAGCTCCTGGGCAGAGACTACCAGGTATGCGGAACCGTTGTGAAGGGGAAAAACAGGGGGGGCAGACTCCTCGGCTTTCCCACCGCCAATCTGGAATTGGTAGACGAACTGACGCCGAAACTCGGTGTTTACATTGTCCGGGTTCTCATTAACGGCAAAACATATAACGGTCTGACCAATATCGGATTCAACCCCACATTCGGAAATAATCTTTTTTCCGTGGAAACGCATATCCTTGATTTTTCCGGTGACCTGGTCGGGAAAACCATCCGTGTCAATTTTCTGGAACGGCTGAGGGATGAAAAAACCTTCAACTCATTCGAAGAACTTTCCGAACAGATAAAAAAAGATGCCCGGCAGGCACGAGAGTTGTTCAAACGGTTGAACGGCAATTCTGCCGGAAATGCGGAAAAAATCCGTTTTTCCCAGGCATCCGGCCTTTAGGGTTTGCCCCCATCACTCACTCGAGCGGCATTCGGATCATGCGTATTTTCAACTCCTTTCTCGGGATTTGTGAATGCAATTCGCCCCGGGCATAAAACCCCGCCCCCAGGATCATATGCTTCCCCAGGGTAAGAATCACATACCCCCTGTCCAGGTCCAGATCCATGCAGAGACGTTCCCCGCCCAGAAGGCGTTCAAGCTGATTTTCATCCAAAACAATTCTTGCCCGGGTAGCGGCACCGCCGAATATCTGCAGCATCCTTGTCGTGGGTTTGATGTATGCACCGACCTTCTGGAAAGCCCGAATCCCCACCATGGACACCTTGAACTGTGCCGCGGCGACGATATGGGAACTATTTCTGACAAGCGACCAGCTCTTTTCTCTTTTGAACAGGAGATATCCATCAAACAGGCTTCTTGGTATTCCAAACCGGTCTTCAAGCTGCGAGAAGAGATGTTGACGCTCACGTTCTTCGGCCAATTCGGGCCATGAAGAATCCCACTGAATCAAGTCTGTGCGGATAAAACCGGGCTGATTTTCTGATCTGAACATCATATCTTCTCCCTCTCCACTTGGTGAGGCCGGGTTCACATGATACTCCCGTGACAACGGGCAGCAACCGGGCGTCTCTTTCCGTCAGCAGATGCTGAATGACGGATTCATTTTCATCCGGATTGTACGTGCATGTCGCGTACAGCAATACGCCGTCCTCCTTCAGCAGATCAAACCCCCTCAGTAAAATCTTTTTCTGAAGATCCGGAAGCTTGAGCTTTGACTTTCTTGTTTGGTAGAAGCCGTTCTCCCCGATCTTTCTGAATCTGCCCTCCCCTGAACACGGCACGTCGGCCAGCACATAATCGAACCGTTGTTTCATGGGGAACTGCTGTGCCTGGTATCCCGTCACAATGGTATTCAGTACGCCGAGACGTGAAAGGGTGTGGCCAAGTCCCGCATGTCTGCCCGGATAAAGCTCATTAGCAATGATCAGGCCCGTGTTTCCCATGAGTTGGGCCACATGCGATGTTTTGCCGCCCGGCGCCGCACACAGGTCAAGGACAAAAGACTCTGGAGCCGGATCAAGCGCGATTGCGGCCAGACAGGACGTGAGCGCCTGGGGATGAAGATAGCCGGAAAAATACTCCGGCAGGTTGCCCGGCGAGGTCAGCCCGGGGGCGAAGAACAGGCTGTCGTCTATTTTACTGGATCGTTCGAGTTTCACCCCCTTTCTCTCCAACCGATCCAGCAGCGACCGCGGTTCAATCCGCAGGCGGTTGATCCGGAGGTGCGTGCACATCGGCCTCTGGAGACTGCCCTGAAATCCGGAAAAATCCGGTATGATTGCCCGATACTCTTCAAAAATGGCGTCCATTTGATCCGGTATGGCGGATATCATGACAGGTGATCCGGGGCTCACCCGAAAAAAGGGCTGTGACCCGTCCCGGACGCATTGAGGTGAGACTGAAATTCCTGAGGCATGACCGGAAAATTTTCAGACGACTTCTTCTCCGCGATCCTTGTACATCTTTATCATACGGAGAATAAAGCCGAGCACAAGAACCGCGCTGATGAGAATAATGAGATTGGAAGCGAAAAATGTCATAACAAAGTCAAAAGGATCATTCAACCGGTAGGCCGCAATCAGGATATGAACCCCGAAAAAAAGAAAAAAACAGCCCCCTGCAACGAGAAGCGTCTGCCGTATCCACCAAAATAGTCTGTCCATAGGAAAAAACCGGTTACGGGGCGGATCCACCGCAGATCTATAATTTTTTGACAATCGGAAACACCAGATCATCGCACGCGGAGTAGGGGTCCGTCTTTCCATTGACAATTTCCGTCACAAGCCGGTCGAAATCACCCGTCTGAATAAGCCTCTGCCCAACTTTTTCAATCAACCGGTTCTTCACCATCTCCGACAGTTCTTCCCGCACCCTGGACTCCCTTTTCCTGGTATTCAGCCCACCTTCCGACTGCTTGAGATGTCTGCCATGGCGCTCAATTTCATCCAGGAGCGTATCAACCCCTTTATTAAACAAGGCCTGTGTCCGAACAATTGAAGGTTTCCATCCGCCTTCTTCATATTTTTTGTCAGCCATTTCAATCATCAGTCTCAGATGATTCTCCGTCCGATCAACGCCCTCGTGATCCGCCTTGTTAATAACGAAGATGTCTCCGACCTCAAGGATCCCGGCCTTTATGGCCTGTATATCGTCGCCCATCCCGGGCATAACCACAATAACGGTGGTATGCGCACTCTTGACAACATCCACCTCGTCCTGACCGACGCCAACCGTCTCCACCAGAATAAAATCCTTACCCATGGCATCCAGGATATCTATTGCGCTTCGTGTGGACTGGGTGAGACCTCCGAACTGACCGCGCGTCGCCAGAGAACGAATAAACACGCCGGCATCCGTACAGTGGCGCTGCATCCGGATGCGATCCCCAAGGATGGCTCCTCCACTGAACGGGCTGGTCGGATCCACAGCAAGTACACCGACCGTTCGACCGCGTTTCCTCAAGTGATTGATTACCTGATCGGCCAGGGTGCTCTTACCCACCCCCGGGGCACCGGTAATGCCGATGACATATGCCCTGCCCGTGTACGGATAAACGGCTTTCAGCACGTCCCTGACACCAGGGATTCCGTCGTCGATATCCCGGATCAGGCGCGCCACAGTCCGCACATCACCCGAGAGCACTCTTTCAACAACATCATTTGCGGGGTATGTTTCTGCGTCCATTCAGTAATGACAATCGGGAAAAGGGTTCTGTCTCCGGATCGTTTACGATTCTGTCCAGGGCGTCGGAAAGTTCACGCAGGACATCCGTGTTAATGGCGTTCAGGGACCTCGGCCGGTTAAAACGGTAACCGCCACTTTTTTTCTGTCTCATTCTCCAGTCTCTTTCATCCGGGAGACTGTCCGGGAACGAAAATTCTTCTCAAACCGGAGAGTGCACGGGAAACTCCCACAGGCATGTCATTGGCATTCCAAGGATGGTTTTGCGATGACAACGCATTGAGAGAAGCAAGAATCCCCGAAGAGCCTCCTCAACCCTGTCAGGGTTCGACTTTTATCAGCATGGCATCTCCCTGGGCGTGGCCCGAGCATATGCCACACACGCCGATTCCGCCACCCCGACGCCTCAGTTCATAGGCCAAGGTCATGACAATACGGGCTCCGGTCGCACCGATGGGATGTCCGTAAGCCACGGCACTGCCGTTTACATTGACCTTCTTATACATCTCCTCCCGGGACATACCGAGAATCGAACGCGCGCTGATGATCGCCACAACCGCAAAGGCCTCGTTGATTTCAATCAGATCCACGTCGTCCAGGGTCATGTCGTTCTGATCCAGAACTTTCTTGATGGACAGGCCGGGAACTGTTGCAATGTCCTTTGTGGGCTGGGATACCTCCGCATAATCGACAATCGAAAACAGGGGCTTCATCCCCAGTTCATCCGCCATTTCTCTGGACATGAGAAGACAGACATCCCCGCCATCATTCACGCCCGGCGCGTTTCCGGCGGTTACTGCGCCCAATTCCCCGGTCACGGCACTTTTGTGACCGAACACCGGCGGCAGCTTGGCCAGTACCTCCAGTGTGGTATCGGGTCTGGGGAATTCGTCTTTGTCCACCACGATCGTCTTCTTTCCGGCCTTGACCTCGACAGGGAAGATCTCCTCATCAAGCCTCCCGGCCTTGATGGCCTCTGCGGCGGCCATCTGGGAATGATAGGCCCATTCATCATGCTCTTCACGGGTGTATCCGAATTCGTCGCCCACTTCAGAGCCGTGGATGGCCATATGACGCTGATAAAAAGCATCCCACAGACCGTCGTATACCATGAGATCCCAGACGTCCCCGGTGGGAAGGCTCATCCGGTTCCCCCACCGCATGTCCTTTATCGCATAAGGCGCATTGCTCATGCTTTCCTGACCGCCAGCAATGACGATTTCCGCCCTGCCGAGCTGAATCATCTGTGAAGCCAGATCGATCGTCTTGATGCCGGAAGAACAGACTTTGTTCACGGTAATGGACGGGACATAATCCGGAATGCCCGCCAGTATGGATGCCTGACGACTGGGAACCTGGCCGCAACCGGCCGGAACAACCTGTCCCATGATCACATAATCGACATCGTCCGGCTTTACCTTGCCCCCGGTCCTTCTCAGGACCTCCTGTATGGCAAGGGCGCCCAGTTCACAGGCGTCCAGGCCCTTCAGTCCCCCTCCGAATCTTCCATAAGGCGTCCGGCAGGCTTCTACGACAACGACTTCCCTGTACTCTTTCATCCTGTTCTTGATCTTACGCCCCATGCCGGAAAAATCGGGTTTTCTTTCCCCGAACTTCGTCACCTGCGCGTCTTTGTAAATATCCGATCTTCTGTATTTCAGTTTCCGGGGTTCCTTTGAATTGTCTGACATGAATTTTCTCCTTATTCTGTTCGATGCGTTTCCAGATATGAACCGATTTTCTGTTCTCCCGTCTCTGGCAATGCTTCAGATACCCGGATATCCGGAATATCTCCGGACACCTTTTCCAAAGCTCTCACACATTTCCTCAAGTTAGTGTCCATC
>CAYTJI010000152.1:0-5415 GCA_964438065.1 uncultured Desulfobacteraceae bacterium
CCTACCGCGTGGATATTACCCGGGAAGCGGATCTTGTTGAAGAAGTGGCGAGGCTGTTCGGATATGAAAATATTCCCGTCACCCGCCCGAGGATCCGGTGGGGTCGCATGGGAAACTCGCCGGACATTGAACTGCGGGACAGGATCAGCGGCATCCTGGTCGGTCTCGGGTTGACGGAAATCATTACCTACAGCTTTGTCTCCCCGGATTCCGCTGATATGCTGGGGTGCGGGGCGGGCAGCCCCCTGAGATCTTTTGTTGAGATTCTGAACCCGCTTACGGTTGACCAGTCCGTGATGCGGACATCCTTGGTTCCGGGCCTGCTGACTGCGGTCCGGAACAATCTCTCCCATGAGGAAAAAGGCCTGAAATTCTTCGAGTGGGGGAAGGTGTTTTTCCAGAAAGAGGCCGGTCGCCAGCCGGATGAAAAGATCTCTGTGGCGGGTGTCATGGCAGGGACCTACCGCGCAAAGGCCTGGTACTGCGAAGAGAGGCCGGTTGACTTTTTCGACATCAAGGGTGCGGTGGAGACCCTGTTGAAAGGCCTCGGGCTGGAACAGGTTGACTTCAGGAAGGATGCGGAACGTGAAGGATATGATGCCGCGGTTTCGTGCAGGATCCTCAGCGCCGGTTCCCTTCTGGGTCAGGCAGGCCGGGTGTCTTCAGAGGCGATGAGGGCCTGGGATATGGACCGGCAGGACGCCTATGTCTTTGAACTGGATGTGGCGGCCCTGGCCGGGTGTGTTCCCGGGACAAGAAGGTTCCGTCCCTTTTCGAGGTTCCCGGCCGTGTACAGGGATATTTCCCTGCTTGTGGATCGCGGGATCGAAAGTGCCGGTATCATGGACCTGATCCGGGAGAAAGGCGGGGACCTGGTCGAATCCGTACAATTGTTCGATCTGTACGAGGGGGATAAACTGGCCCCGGGCGAAAAGGCCCTGGCTTTCCGGATTTGTTACCGGTCGAAACACGGGACGCTGGACGGCGAAACGGTCAACCGCCTGCACGAGTCCATTATCGAAAGGATCAGAAAGCAGACCGGAGGACGATTACGGGAGGGCTGAAAATGGGCCGGATTCCTGAGGACAAGCGCTATTTCCGGATCGGCGAGGCCAGCAGGATTATCGGTGTCGAGCCTTATGTCCTGAGATTCTGGGAAAGTGAATTCCCCCAGCTCCGGCCCCGCCGTACCGATTCCAGGCACCGTACCTATCAGCAGAAGGACCTGGAGACCCTGCTGGAAATCAAAAGGCTCCTTTATGAGGACCGGTTGACGATCGAAGGCGCAAAACGCCGACTGAGACAAAAAGCGGACCGGGCCGCCGAACAGAATTCCCGTCAGACCCTCGAAAACTTGAAATCGGATTTGAAGGAGGTCCTCAGCCTCCTGAGTTAGGGCCTGTTATAAAACAGGCGATGTCAATCTGCGGGATTCCTTGTGCAATGTACTAAAAGTACGTCCTGTATTGGAAACGCCCGGGTGCTAAAAATCACTTGTGGATGGGCACGAGTTAGCTGTTTACGCGTCCTGGCCGGCCGGTATCGCGTTTTCGGTCCATAAAAAAAGGCTTCACCTCAGTGAAGCCTTTTTTGTTTCTATCGGCAGTCCTGCTTCCGGCTACTTCATGATTTCCCGGGCCACGATCATCCTCTGAATCTGGGTGGTACCCTCGGCAATCTGCAGGAGTTTGGCATCCCGGTAGTACTGGGCCATGGGGTAATCTTCCATGTATCCGTAACCGCCGAAGATCTGCAGCGCGTCAGTGGCGACCTTGACGGCCATGTCCGCGGCAAAGCATTTGGCCATGGAGCCCAGCTTGACTGCCTCGGCACGGTTGCCCCTGTCGATCTCGGCAACGGTTTTGTAGGTCAGCTGCCTGGCGGCTTCAATCTGAATGGCCATATCCGCCAGCATGAATGAGATGGCCTGGAATTTCGCGATCGGTTTTCCGAAGACGGTCCTTTCCTTGGCATATTGGATGGCGTGATCCAGTGCGCCCTGGGCGAGACCGACCGACCGGGCCGAGGTGGCGTAACGGCTGACCTCCACCGTGCGAACGGTCTGCCGGTATCCGTCTCCCCGTTCCCCTATCATGTTTGCCTGGGGAACCCGGACTTCGTCCAGTTTGATTTCGCAGACATGCACGGCCTTGCTGCCCATTTTCTTTTCATGCTTGGGGATCGTTATGCCCTCAGCCCCTTTTTCAATCAGAAACACTGATATGCCGGCAGTCCCCTTGTCCGGATCGGTCTTTGCGAATATCGTGTATATGTCCGCCACATCGGCGAGTGTCGAAAAACACTTGGTACCGCTGATCAGCCAGTCGTCCCCGTCCTGAACCGCCTTGGTCTGGATATTGGATGCGTCTGAACCGGCCTCGGGCTCTGTCAGCGCGAAACACGGAATGTACTCGCCGGTTGCCACCTTTGTCAGGTATTTCTGCTTCTGTTCGTCATTCCCCACATTCATAAGGACTCTTGGCCCCAAAGAATAGGCCCCGAGAAGAATCGCGCAGGAAGCGCTTACTTCGGCGACCTGCTCAATGGCCAGGGCGCATTCCGTGCAGCCGGCACCCGACCCTCCCCATTTTTCTTCGATCCCAAGCCCATACAATTCCATTTCCTTAAACCATTCATGGACCTGAGTCGGGAACTCTTCTTTTTTTTCCAGCTCAGCCGCGATCGGTTTGATTTTTCCCTGGGCAAGCTGTCGAACCGAGTCCCTGAGCATGACCTGGGCCTTTGTCAATTGGTAAATGTCGGTCACTTTTCCCTCCTTCGACTTGAAAATGAGATGTCTTTTGTTATACGGATTGTTTTTCCAGGGCTTTGATCAATTTAGGAATAATCTGAAAGAGGTCTCCCACAATTCCGTAATCCGCAACCTGAAATATCGGGGCCTGCGGGTCTTTGTTGATCGCGATAATCACATCCGATGTCTGCATGCCCACCAGATGCTGAACCGCGCCGGATATCCCGCAGGCAATATACAGTTTGGGGCATACGGTTTTTCCTGTTTGTCCGACTTGGTTGGAATGGGGCTGCCAACCGGCATCGACTGCGGCCCTGGAAGCCCCGACTGCGCCTCCCAGTGCACGGGCCAGATCTTCCAGCATCCTGAAATTTTCAGGCTCGCCCAGTCCCCATCCGCCGGATACGATGATGTCGGCTTCTTCAATATCGCCGGTCGCTTTGGCCAGTTTAATGCCCTCAAGGATTTTCGTCTTGACGCTCTTCGGATTGATCTCCACCGGAACATGGATGATTTCTCCTTTCCGGTTGTAATCCGGGTCAGGCTTTTTCATGACCTTGGGCCTGACCGTTGACATCTGGGGGCGATGGCGGGGGCATTTGATGGCGGCCATGATGTTGCCGCCAAAGGCCGGGCGGGTCTGGAGAAGCAGCCCGGTCTCGGGGTCGATATCCAGCCCGGTACAGTCTGCCGTCAGACCGGTCTGAATCCTCGCCGCCACGCGGGGGGCCAGGTCTCTGCCGGTCGTGGTCGCACCGTACAGCACGATCGCCGGTTTGTACTTGGCAATGACCGCTGCGACGGCTGTCGTATAGGGGCCTGTCTTGTATTCCGCCAGGTTTTCGTCGTCCACCAGGTACACCTTGTCCGCCCCGTGGGCGAACAGTTCCCCGGCCAGTGATTCCACCCGGCTTCCGGGCAGGATGGCGGAGAGTTCTTCGCCCAGTTTTTCAGCGAGTTTTCTGCCTTCCCCGAGGAGTTCGTAGGAGCAGTTTTTCATTTCGCCCGCGTGCTGTTCTGCAAAGACCATGACCCCATTGTATTCTTCAATGTTTTCCGTACCCTTGCCGGCGCCTCGCTCGATTTCAATCGCGTCAAATTCGCAGGCGTCGGCACAGGCGCCACAAATCGTGCATTCATCATAATTGATCTGAGCCTTTTTTTCCACAAGCTCCATGGCCCCGAAAGGACACGCGAGAACGCACTTTTTACATCCGGTACATTTTTCGATATCAACTTGTATTCCCACCGAAACACCTCATTTATTGACAAAAATGATTAATCATATGAATTTTTCTTCTTTCAGGATATCCAGGATCTTCATCGCGGCCTCATTCGCCGAAAGCCCCTCGATTTTCCGGCCGCCCGCTCTGGGTTCGGGGCTGAAGACCTTTACGACGTTTGTGGGCGATCCGCTCAACCCGACCCGGTCCATCTCGCACTCCAGATCCGCAGCGTTCCACACGGTAATTTCTTTGGACAGGGCCTTTGTAATGGCCTTGTACTTTGGAATCCGTGGCTCATTGAGGCCCTTTACCGCGGTCATCAGGACAGGCATCCGGCACTCGATCACCTCGATGCCGCCTTCTATCTCTCTGTGAGCGATGACCTTTTTTTTCTGAACCTCAAGCTTGTTGATATAGGTAATTTGCGGGATATGAAGATTTTCGGCAATGCCGGGCCCCACCTGTGCCGTGTCGCCGTCCGTTGCCTGCTGGCCGCACAGGATCAGATCGTAGTTTCCAACCTTCCGGATCGCCGTGGACAGGACATAGCCCGTGGCAAGGGTGTCGCCGCCGGCAAATTCCCGGTCACTCAACAGGATGGCATTGTCCGCGCCCATGCTCAGGCATTTTCTGAGTGCCTCTTCCGCCTGAGGAGGACCCATGGTGATCACCGTTACGTTCACTTCATCTTCCAGCCGTTCTTTGATCCTGACCGCTTCCTCGACAGCGAATTCATCAAAGGGATTGACAATGGAAGGGACGCCTTCTCTGACAATCGTACCGGTTTCAGGATCGGTCTTGACCTTCGCGATTTCCGAGATATCCGGCACCTGTTTTATACATACAATTATATCCATATGGTACACCTCGATTTTGAAAGGAATCGTTTACCAAACATGATTTCTTCTTCCGTCCGGGGGTCCGTTTCCGGGACTTTCGAGGGAACAAGAATGTCAAAACCGGTCTTTTCCCTGACTTTATCCACCGTGTGACCGGGATGCACGCTTTTTATCCTCATGTGCTTTGTTTCTTCGTCAAAATCCATACACGCAATCGGGCTGATAATCTCCTGCGGCCCGTTCGGGTTCCATCCGTGCTTGGTAAATCCCCAGCTTTCCCTGTCACCGTACTTATTTTTGTAACCCGGTGCGGAGATGAAATCCACCTCGTCAACAAATGTTCGGGTGTCATGATTCCGTGTGTAGATGTAATATCTGTCCATGAACGTGGCAAAGGTCTGGAGCCCGATGATTCCCGGACCGCGGAACGTGGGTTTCTCGATTGTGCCGCGGATGGAAATGTTCTGGTTACCGTATTTGTCCACCTGCATGGCGCCCAGAAAGAAGACATCGCAGTGCCGCCTGGGGCCGCCGGCGGACAACTGGATTTCATCATGGCCTCTAACGATTTTCTCACAAATCGCCATAAAGCGATATT
>CAYTJI010000153.1:0-5342 GCA_964438065.1 uncultured Desulfobacteraceae bacterium
AGGTAACAGTTTATGCAGGTTTTAGGTGACATGGAAAACGCGAACCATGATGACCTGAAGAAAGAAATCGAACGGGGCGCTTTTGTCAGAGCGGTTTTTCTGGCAGAGTCCCTGGGTCTTCCTAAAGAGGAAACAAGAAATCTGCAGGCCAGGGCCCTGTGCCAGATGGCTGTTGAATACAGAAATGCGCTTGGAACACAAAAGCTTGCCAGGCAATACGGGTTTTCAAGAGCAGATCTCAAGGAAACCCTGAATCAGTATGTGGAAAAACTCAGGCATGAAGGAAAGGTCCGGATGCTCGAACCCAGCTACGATCATCACACGCGCAAGTACCTGACATTTGAAGAATGGATGGCACTGTTTTTCAAAAAGCCGGATCTGTGACCGGTGTTATCGCCGGTCATACCTATGATGACATGTCGAACGCTCCGGCCGGATACTTGCGTATTCAAACCGAAATCAGCGGCATGATTGCCGCCATTCCCCCGATTCACACGCAACCGTCCGGCTTTGTTTTGCGACTACACCGCGGCGGACTTGGCTTGCCATTTCGATTTGAACGAAAGCTGGTGGAGATGAGGGGACTCGAACCCCTGGCCTGTACGTTGCGAACGTACCGCTCTCCCACCTGAGCTACATCCCCACGCTCATCCGCTGCATCAAGATTTTTGAAAAGCGACCGCTCTTGCGCCAGCCCGGCGTCAGGCTCAGATTGTAATCCTGGAAATATTCAATATATTCATTGAGTTACAATTTTGGCCGTCCCTCCCCCTTGTCAGCAGGAGATCTTCGGCTTGATTTGGCGCAGAATCGGTCATATTTCAAAGGTCTCGCATCATCCACAGCGTGTCACAACTCGCGAATATTATAACCATTCGGATTCAAAAATCAATGTGTTTCGTCAGATCCCTCAAAATCATTTGACATATGATAACATTATGCTAAAAAGGAGCCGATATGCCCCCGTAGCTCAGGTGGATAGAGCACCAGATTCCTAATCTGGGTGTCGTGTGTTCGAGTCACGCCGGGGGCACCACGGCAATCACATGCTTCCCCCTTCACCTTCTTTGTCATGCGTTTCGATGCATTTCCCTCTTGTGTCAAAACCGGATGTTGCGGCCTGGTGACGCCGTACATTACATTAACAGGTTTTTTTCAACTCCCTGGCCGATGCCCGGATCACGTTCAACCTTTGCCGCCGTGCAACCTGATTCGCTTGCAAGACGCACGGCTTTAATCTCTTTGGGTGTAATTCCCCGAAGCTTGCTTCGCTTTTTCATTTTACTTTCCGCGCTTTTGGAAGTTGATTTTTCTCCCCAGTCATGTGATACCATTCCGTCATGCATGCGTTTCTGCGGAACGGATCCGGCAATCATCAAATTGGCCTGTTGTGCAGGACATAAGGAATTGGGAATGAATCTACCGGAAACCTCGATTCCCACCCACTTAACAAAATGAGAAAAACCCTGTATAAATATATTGTTAACGAAATATGGCCAACATTTTTTGTCTGCCTGCTTGTCTCTGCCTTTCTTGTTGTCGCAACAAAAATGCTGTCTCTTACAGACCTGATTATTACCAGAGGCGTCCCAGTATCGCGGGTCGGGAGAATGATCGCTTATCTGATGCCGGATATTATCACATTTGCTCTTCCCGCGGCCAGTCTGATCGCGGTCATACTGGCATTCCTTCGTTTTTCTGTGGACAGCGAGATGATCGCGTTAAAGTCAGCGGGTATCAGTGTTTATCAGATGCTGCCTCCCGTAGTTACACTGGCCGGCACGGGCCTATTGATCACTGTCCTTATGACTTTTATCGGCGTCCCATGGGGAAATCGCTCTTTTAAGAATCTCATTTATCAGATCGCAAGGTCTAATGTGGACCTGGGCGTCAAAGAACGCGTTTTCTGTGAACCCTTCAGGCATGTCATGTTTTACGTAAACAGGTATTCCAGACAAGACAGGGAAATGACAAAAGTTTTTGTCACGGACCGAAGGAACCGGACGATTACAAATACCATCGTCGCCCAGAAGGGCAGAATCTTTTTTCATCCTACTCAGAATATTATCACGCTTCGGTTTGAAAACGGAACGATCTTCGTGGTTGAAAATAACCTGCAGTCAGGCAGGACCATAAATTTCAGAACCTATGACCTCAATATCGGCATGAAAGACATAATGGCTTCTCTTGCTTCAAGAAAAAAATCCCCGAAGGAAATGACCATGAAAGAGCTGAAGGAACAGCTCAAAATAATTCCGGAGGGGAAGACGAAGCACAATGAAATTATGATGGAACTCCTGCAGAAATATGCCGTGCCCCTGGCTGTCTTTCTCATGGGAATCATCGGCATGCCTTTGGGCGCTCAATTGAAAGCCAAAGGCCGTTCTCTGGGAATCGGGGTCAGTCTGGTGGTTTTCTTTGTGTACTATCTGTGTTTTGCAGGTGTGGGAAGTATCTGTGAAGCAGGGGTCCTGCCGCCGCAGGTCGGCGTATGGATCCCGGATCTGCTCTTGCTGGCAGCCTGCATCTACCTGCTCATACGTGTCGCGAATGAACGCCCAATTGTCCCGAAACTGGGCCTGGGCAGTCGGAAAGGACGGCGCCGATAGCATAACGCGCCGTTGGAAACCATGGAAGATATTGCAGCGGAAATCAAAGAGCTGAAAGAAAAGATCAGATATCACAACCGGCGGTATTATGTCCTGGACGATCCGGAGATATCAGATGCCGAGTATGACAGGCTTTTCAGAAAACTGCTTGATCTGGAAAAAACGCATCCGGATCTGGCCACCCTTGATTCCCCTACGCAACGGGTCGGAGAAAAGCCCCGGGAGACCTTTACCCAGGTCAGACACCGTGTGCCCATGCTCAGTCTTGAAAATAGTTTCAGTGATCAGGATGTCCGGGATTTTGACACAAGAATCAGGAAATTTCTGAAAATGGATTCCTCTCCGGACTATACGGTGGAGCCCAAAATTGACGGCCTGGCAGTCGAACTCGTGTATGAAAACGGCGTGCTGACGGTTGCCTCCACGAGAGGTGACGGTTATACCGGAGAAAACGTCACTTCAAACATCAAGACCATCCTTACGGTCCCTCTGAAACTGACCCGGCCTAAACACGGCGTCCCCATACCGGATCTCCTGGAAGTGAGGGGCGAGGTCTACATGGAGATAGAAGCATTCAAGTCCCTGAACAAAGAAAGGAGCGCCAAGAATCTGTCCGTCTTCGCCAATCCAAGAAACGCCGCAGCCGGCTCCCTGAGGCAGCTGGACCAGCGGGTTACAGCGAAAAGGCCACTGAACATGTTTTGTTATGGCACCGGCCTGATACGGAACGTGGAATTCGAAACCCAATATGATCTGATGATCACCTTGCAGACCTGGGGATTCCGGATCAACAGGCCTCACATCAAAATCTGTCACACCGTTGATGAGGTGATCGACTATTGCCATTTCCTGGAGGAATCCAGATCCCGCTTCCCTTATGAAATCGACGGCGCTGTCATAAAAGTGAACCGTCTGGATCTCCAGAATAAACTGGGTGAAAAATCAAGGAGCCCCAGATGGGCCTTTGCATACAAATTCGCGCCCTCCCAGGAGACCACCAGAATTATCAAAATTGATGTTCAAGTCGGTCGAACCGGCGCTCTGACACCTGTAGCGCATCTTGAACCCGTTGAAGTGGGGGGAGTTCTTGTCAGGCGGGCGACCCTTCACAACCAGGAAGAAATTACCCGTAAAGATATCCGGGAGGGCGACACTGTAGTCGTCCAGAGGGCGGGGGATGTCATCCCCGAAGTCGTCAAACCCATAAAATCAAAAAGAACCGGAAAGGAAAAACCATTTGTCATGCCGACTCACTGCCCGGTTTGTGGTACGGCAGTGGAGAAAAAAGATGGGGAAGTGGTCTTGAGATGCCCCAATGTGAGCTGTCCGGCCCAACTGAGGGGATCCCTGAAACATTTCGTGTCAAAGGGAGCAATGGATATCGACGGCCTCGGGGACAAGATTCTGGCTCAATTGATTGACAGAGGGCTTGTGAAAAACGAGGCGGACATTTATTTCCTCGGATTTGAAGACCTCATCAAACTGGACAAAATTGAAAAAAAATCAGCCGAGAACCTTCTTTCCTCAATTGAAAAAAGCAAAAGGACGACCCTTTCACGATTCCTTTACGCCCTGGGCATCAGGCATGTGGGGGAACACATTGCCAGCCTTGTCGCAAAACACTTTGGAGACCTTGAGTTGATTCGCAAGGCAACAGAAGATGATCTGGTCTTCAGAAAGTCCGCCAACGGACAAACGAACACGGGTATTAAAGGAATCGGCAAAGAAATCGCTGCAAGCATTGTTTCGTATTTCGAAAATGACGAGAATAACAAGATCGTTGATCGCCTGCTTCAGGCAGGCATCATATTCGAGCCGGAATCTGTGCCGGCAGGAAGATCTCCGATCTCGGGAAAATCCTTTGTTCTTACAGGAACCCTGTCATCCATGAAACGTTCAGAAGCCAGGGAACGGATTCAAGAAAGGGGTGGAAAAGTGTCTTCTTCCGTAAGCAACAGGACTGACTATCTGGTTGTGGGAGAAACACCAGGGTCAAAACTGGAAAAAGCACGGGAGTTGGGGACAACCATTCTTTCCGAGGCGGATTTTCTGAAACTGCTGGAGGTGAACAATGCGTAAGATAAGGATCCATCTCATCGTGGAGGGCCGTGTTCAGGGAGTCTGGTTCCGGGAATCTACCCGTCGTGAGGCGGTCTCTCTGGGGCTTACGGGCTGGGTCAGGAACAAACCGGACGGGTCGGTGGAACTTGTAGCGGAAGGCCCCGAAGATCAGATCGACATCCTGGCTGCCTGGTGCCGTCAGGGGCCTCCGGCAGCAAAAGTGAATCGAGTGCGTGAGCATCGTGAGAACTGGACCGGCGAATTTGATTCTTTTGACATTGTGTTTTGACGGCCTTCAGAAAATCCCGGTCCATCATGCCGGGCCTTGGGCCAGGGCCTTGGCAGATGCCGGTGCAGATATTTTCAAAAGACGTAACTTCCCAAGAGAAAACTTAACCGATTGAAATGGCGGATATTTTTTGGCCAGAGACAGCATTCTAAATCTTATGGGATTATCCCTGAAGCGGGCATGGGATCTTTTCTTCGGTTCCGGATCTCCCGGGCTGACCATTTCAGGGCTTATACAGAATCTATTCATCTAATACCTAAAACCTGCATGAACTATTTTCAAAAAGGAAATTATGCTTTTAATATCAGCGAATTATAGGAACGTTGTGCTTGCGTGACACGCATCGATTCGGATGCGGCCATAAAGACTGCGGTTTTTGAAAA
>CAYTJI010000154.1:0-5325 GCA_964438065.1 uncultured Desulfobacteraceae bacterium
TCAAGACCCTGAGCGTCTCCTCCGCGGATGTATTAACCTGTTATCTTCTTCTAAGAACGAATACTTATTTATTGGCTCTTTTTGCATATTTTTTCACCTTTCTTTTTCGTAAAAAAGACGTAAGTGGTCACGGGGTGTGATCACTTACAAACAGATAGCGTTTTGGAGGATACATCCACCTTGATATTCGTGAACAGTTCAACTGAAGAATGCCTGTCACCAGACTGAAATGGTGGTTATCATGCTCTGCACCGCATGCAAAACCCCGCACAAACAGAGCATTTCTGATCAACACATGTGATGACCTTCGCACAGCCATCTAGACGCCCAGTTTTTCAATCCTGTAACGAAGTGAACGCAGGCTGATATGAAGGAGTTCGGCGGCTTTTTGTGTTGAACCTTCTGAACGTTGGAGCGCCTTTTTTATCAGATTTCTCTCAAATGTCGCGACTTCCTCATCCAATTGGAGGCCTTCGGCCGGAATGTCCATATCCATTGCGTCCGCCAGGTCCTGCTTTTGAGTGGACTCTGAAAAATTCTCCGGAAGGACGATATTGGAATCCTCAAGGGCTACGCTTTTTTCAATGGTATTTTCCAGCTCCCTGACATTCCCCGGAAAATCATAATTCATCAGGAGTTCCATGGAAAAAGAAGATATCTTCTTGACCTCCTTCCCGAATTTGCGCGCATATTTTTGCACGAAAAAATCGATCAGGAGCGGAATGTCTTCTTTTCTCCTTCTCAATGGCGGAATTTGTATTGTTACCACGTTAATGCGATAGTACAGATCTTCCCGGAACAGGCCTTCTCTTACCTTCTGCATCAGATCCCGATTTGTCGCCGCAATGATCCGCACATCCACCTTGATATCTTCAGACCCGCCCACTCTCATGAAACTCTTTTCCTGAATCGCCCGCAGCAGTTTGACCTGAAGGATCGTTGGCAACTCCCCAATCTCGTCGAGAAATATCGTTCCACCGGATGCTATCTCAAAAAGGCCGGCCTTATCCGCATATGCACCGGTAAAAGAGCCCTTCATATAACCAAACAGTTCGCTTTCCAAAAGCTGTTCGGGTATCCCACCACAATTTATGACAACAAACGGTTTGTCCTTTCTCGGGCTGTTGTCATGGATGGCCCGGGCAACGAGTTCTTTTCCAGTTCCGCTCTCACCCAGAATCAGCACGTTGACCGTAGTTTCAGCAACTTTATTGATCAAAGAATAGACCTTGAGCATTTCACTGCTTTTTCCGATCAGCTTGCCAAACCGATCTGAATCTTTCACGCCTTTGATAAATTCAGCATCGTCTCCTCTTGCTTCTTTCTTGGCCAGCGCATCCTGTATGATTCTCTTCAGGTCTTCTATATCAAAATTTTTCTCAATATAATCATACGCTCCCTCTTTCATGGCAGTCATTGCCGTACTGCCAGAGGCATATGCGGTAATAACGATAACCATCGTGCCGGGAGATGTCTCTTTGACTCCCTTGAGAAAATCTATCCCGTCCACTTTCGGCATTCTCAGATCCGTGATGGCAAGATCAAACTGTTTCCTGTCGCAGAGCTCAAGAGCCTTTTTTCCATCACTGGCACACTGTACCCCGTGCCCTTCCTGGGTCAGCATGATCTCAAGGAATTCTCTCATTCCCCTGTCGTCATCTACCACTAGAATCTCAGCCATTTGTGAACCTCTTGGGAACGCAGAAAAAAGATTTCTCACGGATCATATCCGCTTCCGGGGCTGCCTGAGTCAGGCCCCTGATTACAGATCCGTCGGGATTACTTCCAAGCTGCAGCATTTCACTTCCGAGCCTGCGAACAAGTAACAAGCCGGAGACCACCCATGCTCAAGGCCGTTATTGATCCCTCATCCCCCAAAGATATTTCTTGGTCCGTGTTACTGCACGTCTGTCTTTTACGGGCTCCGTAAGGGCAGCCGGACCCGACAAAAAGTCCCTTTTCCAACCTCGCTCCAAATACGAATTTTCCCGCCATGGCTTTCTGCAATCCGATTTGCTATTGCAAGACCCAGGCCGGTTCCTCGTTCCTTGGTCGTATAAAACGGTGTAAAGATACGTTCCTCATTATCCTTTTCTATGCCGTGGCCGGTATCACTTATGCATATTTCCACAGAGGGCTTGCCATCATCTGAAACGATTTCTTCCGCCTTCACGTTCAATGTGCCCCCGTCCGGCATGGCCTGCACAGCATTTAAAACAAGATTCCAGATCATCTGTTTTATTTCCGTTCGGTTTCCAAAAATTTCCGGTGTGTTGCCGTATTGTGTTTTTACGCGGGTTTCATCATTCCATTCCGGGCTGTAACGAAGGGACTCGATGACTTCATCCATTACCGTTTCGAGAGCCATTTCCACGCGGTCATTCATGTTGGGACGAGCCAGAAGCAGAAAATTGCTGATAAGATTCTCCAGTTGATCTCTACCCCGGAGAATGATATTCATCAGTCGGCTATCGGTTTCATCCAGATCAAGATTCCTTCTCAACAACTGAATAGACCCGCTCACCGCTGTCAGCGGATTCCGGATTTCATGGGCAAGACCAGCGGCCATTTCTCCGATCAGCGCAAGATTTTTGCTCTTCTCTACTTCTTTTTCCATGTCCTTTGTGGCAGTCAGGTCTTGAAATATCACAATATCGCCAATCCTCTCGTCACTGCTGCTCATAAGCGAAGACACGGAAAATCCCAGGACGATTTCTCTGTTGTTTCTGTCGGAAACAACGATCTCCCCTCTTTTTGTCAGATTCCCCTTTGTATTTTCCCCTTTCACTTTACCCATCATTTCAAAAATTCCGGGGAAAAAGTCGTCTATGGGCCGATCTTTCACTTCAGAAAGCGTATACCCGCTGATTTCAGCAGCGGTTCTGTTAAATGATTTTATATTACCCATAAGATCAGTTGTTATGATTCCGGCGTTTACATTCTCGATAATACTTTTATGGAAAAGATCGAGTCGATCAAACTCACTTTCTTTTTCCGTTAAAAGAGACCGGGACCGCTTCTCCTGCTCCACGACAAAGCTGACCAGAAGCGCGACAATATAGAAAGATACAACATGAATAAAAATTCTCGATAACACATATCCTGCACTGTAATTATAGATTGTTGCGGAACCATAGACCGGCAGCACGGTATAATATTCGAAATCAAGCATAAGGCCGTAAAGCAAACTGCAGGCGGAGGCCGCAACCAACCCCCCCTTTCTTCCTAAAAACAACGCGGAATATATGATAACCAATTGATAAAGAACAGAATAGACGCTCTCTATCCCGCCTGTCACATACACGAGCGCGGTGACGATGACAATGTCGCAAAGGGCCTGAGCATATATGTTGATTTTGAGATTTTTGGTGCTCTTAAAAATCAGGACATACAAAAGCGACAGAAAATAGATGACGATAATGATGGAAAACACATGCGGAATGCCGGGAGGGGCAAGCTGCTGAGTTCCCTTGATCTGAATAAAACCGGCTACCCCCAGAAGAAACGTCACCACCACGACTCGCAGGAACATTAATCTTCGAAGACTGCGGGTCGTGTCTTTTTTGATTATCGACTGTGCTGTCATTTAAAAAATACGAAGGACCCTATGCCCGCAGCACACTATCCCGGCGCCAGTGTTCATCATCTTTGGCATCATAGTCCAGATTATAGTGAAGGCCGCGGCTTTCCTTCCGCATCAACGCGCAGGAGATTATCAGATCCGCGACCAAAGCAAGATTGCGGAGTTCAAGCAGATCCCGGGTGACCAGAAAATCCCAGTAGTATTCTTCTATTTCATCCTGAATAAGCGTAACCCTCCTTTTGGCCCGTTCCAGGCGCTTCTTGGTCCTCACAATGCCCACGTAATTCCACATAAACCGTCTGATCTCATCCCAGTTGTGTGAAACAACCACGATTTCCTCGCTGTCCGTAGCACTGCCTGGATCCCACTCCGGGGCTCTGGGGAAAGGCTGGCGACGTTTGTCCTCAATGTATTGAGCTGATCTCTCGGCAGCCCGTCGCGCGAACACAAGCGCTTCCAGGAGGGAGTTGCTGGCCAGACGATTCGCTCCGTGAAGCCCGGTGCAGGCCACTTCCCCGATGGCATACAGATTATCCAGATTTGTCAGACCGAATTCATCGGTCAGAAGGCCCCCGCACATGTAATGGGCGGCGGGAACAACAGGAATCGGTTCCTTTGTAATATCAATTTGGTACCGCATGCAATTTTCGTAAATATTCGGGAACCGATCGCGAACAAAATCCGCCGGTTTGTGACTGATATCCAGGTAAACACATTCATCGCCGCTTTTTTTAAGCTCCATGTCAATCGACCTGGCCACTATGTCCCGGAAAGCCAGATCCTTCAGTGGATGATATTTTTCCATGAAACGGTTGCCCTTTTTGTCAAGAAGAATGCCGCCTTCTCCTCGAACCGCTTCAGATATCAGAAAATTTTTGGCTTCTTTGTGATACAGGCACGTGGGATGGAATTGTACGAATTCCATATTTGCGACCTTGACACCCGCCCGGTAGCCCAACGCGACTCCGTCGCCCGTAGCAATGTCCGGGTTGCTTGTATAGCAATACACCTTCCCGGCCCCGCCGGTGGAAACCACGGTCACTCTGGCCACAAACACGACCACCCGGTTGTTATCCGCATCAAACACATACGCGCCCCAACAGGTCTCCCGGCTTTCCCGGGTGATGATCCCCCTTCGGATCATCTTGGACTTTGTCAGAAGGTCAATGGCCATGTGATTTTCATATATTTGAATATTCGGGTTTTCCAGGGCCCGTTCGAGTAGTATGCGCTCAACCTCCCGACCGGTAAGATCCTTGGTATGAACAATCCGGCGACTGGAATGACCTCCCTCCCGCCCCAGATCGAGAATCGTATCATCCTTTTCCTGCCGGGTGAACTGCACCCCCATATCAATCAGTTCCCGTATCCTGGCCGGCCCGTTTTCAACCACCAGACGGACAATATCCTCATGGCACAGACCGTCACCGGATTCCAGGGTGTCTCTGACGTGGGCCTCAAAGCTGTCTTTCGGATCAAATACGGAAGCAATGCCGCCCTGGGCATAGTTGGTGGCTCCTTCTGCCATTTCTTTTTTGGTTACAATCGCCACGGTGCCGGTCTTGGCCGCTTCCAGGGCGAAACTCAGTCCGGCAATACCTGTACCGATAACCAGGTAATCGGTCTGTATTTCCATTTCCGCTTATCTCCTCCCGGTAAACATGAAACCTAAAACCTGCATAAACTGTTTTCAAAAAGGAAATTATGCTTTTAATATCAGCGAATTATAGGAACGTTGTGCT
>CAYTJI010000155.1:0-5315 GCA_964438065.1 uncultured Desulfobacteraceae bacterium
CACCCCTCTCATCAAAGGAACCCTTCTTAATGATGAACAGCTTGTTCAGGCGAGAGAAGATTACGGCGACCGGTTTGAAGCAGGTATCGGTGCTGAAGCGATCAAAAGGATGCTGGAAAATCTGGATCTGGACGGGCTTTCCACAACACTCAGGGTCGAAATGAAGGAGACCAAGTCTGTTGCCAAGCAGAAAAAACTGGCCAAGCGTCTGAAAATTATTGATGCGTTCAGGGAATCGAACAACGATCCGTCCTGGATCATCCTGGATGTCATCCCTGTTCTTCCGCCGGATCTGAGGCCTCTGGTCCCGCTCGACGGGGGACGGTTTGCCACTTCGGACCTGAACGATCTTTACAGACGGGTGATTAACAGAAATAACAGGCTGAAAAGGTTGCTTGAACTCAATGCCCCGGATATCATTATCAGGAATGAGAAAAGGATGCTTCAGGAAGCGGTTGACGTCCTTTTCGATAATGGAAGAAGGGGAAAGGTCGTTACGGGTCCGAACAAAAGGCCTTTTAAATCCCTGAGTGATATGCTGAAAGGCAAACAGGGCCGGTTTCGTCAGAATTTGCTCGGAAAGCGGGTTGACTATTCAGGGCGCTCGGTCATTGTGGTTGGTCCGGATCTGCGTCTGCATCAGTGTGGACTTCCGAAAAAAATGGCCCTGGAACTCTTTAAACCCTTTATTTACAACAAGCTGGATGAAAAAGGGCTTGTCGGTACCATCAAAAGCGCAAAAAAAATGGTTGAAAGAGAGGACCCTGATGTCTTTGATGCACTCGATGAAGTTGTAAGGGAGTACTGCATTCTCCTGAACAGGGCCCCTACGTTGCACAGACTGGGTGTTCAGGCCTTTGAACCCATACTCATAGAAGGCAAGGCCATCCAGCTTCACCCGCTGGTATGCACGGCTTTTAATGCCGATTTTGACGGTGACCAGATGGCGGTCCACGTACCCCTGTCGATTGAAGCGCAAATTGAAGCCAGGGTCCTGATGATGTCCACCAATAATATCCTTTCACCCGCGAACGGCGATCCTATTATCGTCCCGAGTCAGGATATCGTTCTGGGTATCTATTACATGACACGGGAAAAGCCCTTCTGCAAAGGAGAAGGAAAGGTTTTCTCCAACCCCGGAGAAGTGCGGATCGCCTATGATGCCGGCGTACTGGACCTGCATGCTGCGATAAAAGTCCGCATAAACGGGGAACTTCAGGAGACAACGACCGGCCGCGTCCTTCTTTATGAAATTCTGCCGGAATCGCTTCCTTTCGAATTGATGAACAAGGTCATGACCAAGAAAGAATTACGTTCCCTGGTCAATGAATCATACCGGACGGCCGGCATCAAATCCACGGTGATCCTGGCAGATCGATTGAAGGATATTGGATACAAGTACGCGACAATTTCAGGCATATCCATCGCCATGAAGGACATGAAAATTCCGTCAAAAAAAGAAAAAATAATTGAAGAGGCTGAAAATGAAGTCAAGAAAATAGATGATCAGTATAGCAGCGGACTGATTACCGAAGGTGAGAAATACAATAAAGTGGTGGATATCTGGACGCAGTCTACCGAAAACATTGCATCCGAAATGATCAGGGAAATGGCCGTTGAAGAAATTGTGGACAAAAACAACCAAAAGATATCCGTAACCAGCTTCAATTCCATTTTCATGATGTCGGATTCGGGTGCGAGGGGGAGCAAAGACCAGATGAGACAGCTGGCCGGCATGCGGGGGCTGATGGCCAAACCCTCCGGTGAAATCATTGAAACCCCGATCACATCCAATTTCCGTGAAGGACTGACCGTTCTTCAGTATTTTATCTCCACGCATGGCGCCAGAAAAGGGCTGGCCGATACCGCGCTGAAAACCGCAAACTCAGGTTATCTGACGCGGAGACTGGTCGATGTCGCCCAGGATGCGATCATCACTGAGGAAGACTGCGGGACCCTTGACGGCATCTGGGTGGAACCTCTGGTGGAGGGAGGAGAAATCCTGCAAAGAGTGGGAGAAAGAATCCTGGGCCGCGTCGCGCTCGAGGATGTCCATGATCCCGTAACCGGGGACCTGCTGGTACGGGCAAACGAAGAAATCGATGAACAGAAGGTCATGGCAATTGAAGACGCCGGAATCGAGAGGATCCGGATTCGATCCGTACTGACATGCCAGACGAAATCGGGCATCTGCAGAAATTGTTATGGAAGGGACCTTGCCCACGGGCACCATGTCAATATCGGGGAGGCCGTCGGCGTTATTGCCGCACAATCCATCGGTGAACCTGGAACACAGCTGACCATGAGGACCTTTCATATCGGCGGTACGGCAAGCAAGAGGGTGGAACAGTCGACTATTCAGCCCATAAACGAGGGTAATGTCAAATTTGTGCGGTTGAAAACCGTCAAAAATAAGGAAGGCAACCTGGTTGTTATGAATCGGAACGGCGAACTGGCCATTCTTGGAAAAGGCGGCAGAGAGGTGGAACGGTATCCCATTCAGTATGGCGCCACGCTGGAGGTTCATGACGGCGAAGAGGTAAAGCCCGGCCAGATCCTGGCCAGTTGGGACCCATTTACCATTCCGATTATCACAGAGGTAGGCGGTACGGTTCAGTTCGATGATATCGTGGAAGGCCACACCATGCGGGAGAAAAGGGATCAGGTCACGGGAAAAATCAGCAGAATGGTTGTTGAATCCGGGGATATCGAAAGCCGACCCCGGATATCCGTGAAGGACACTTCCGGACCAACATCGAGCCTGTCACACGGCACAAAAACCAAGGCCCGGTATCATCTGCCGGTAGGGGCGATCATCATGGTTAATGAGGGAGATGAAATCGGTGCCGGTACGGTTCTCGCAAAAATCCCCAGAGAAACGACCAAGACAAAAGACATCACAGGCGGTCTGCCGCGGGTTGCGGAACTGTTTGAAGTACGGAAGCCAAAAGAAACGGCTATCATCAGTGAGATTGACGGTTCAGTTTCCTTCGGGAAATATACAAAAGGGAAAAGAAGAATGACAATTACGCCCGAAGTGGGTGAACCCGTGACATATCTTATTCCCCGAGGAAAACATGTCAGTGTCCTGGAAGGAGACTATGTTCGTGCCGGTGAAGCCCTGATGGATGGTTCCGCCGACCCCCACGACATATTGAGAATCAGAGGGCTTGAGGAACTGGCCCGATACCTGGTTGATGAAGTGCAGGAAGTGTATCGTCTTCAGGGTGTAAAGATAAACGATAAACATATAGAAGTGATTGTGCGGCAGATGTTGCGGCAGGTCAGTGTCATTGATCCTGGCGACTCGCAGTTTCTGATGGGCGAACCGGTAGAAAAATGGCGTTTCGAAGAAGCGAACAGAAAAATTATTGAGCAGGGCAAAAAACCGGCAACTGCGGAACCCCTGCTTCTGGGTATAACCAAGGCCTCCTTGAGCACGGAGAGCTTCATCTCTGCGGCTTCATTCCAGGAGACAACGAAAGTCCTTTCCGACGCTTCAATAGCAGGAAAAACGGATTATCTCAACGGCCTGAAAGAAAACGTCATTATGGGACGTTTGATTCCTGCCGGTACCGGGATAAGAAGCTACAGGGATATTGGGATAGGAATCGCCAATTGATTTTTGCACGGACATGGCCGAAAAAATCTTGACTTTTATATCTATTGAGAATAAATAGGTTAGTTTTTGTGATTTTGAAATTTCGACCGGGCTGACATGTCTGGTGAAATCATAGAACGTGCCTATCCACAAATGAAATTCGGGCACGGGTGAGTTTCCGATCCGGAAATGCGAATTGTTGCGCAAGGCCAAGGAAATCAAGGGATGAAGCGGAGGCGTACATCCGGTACGCCACGCCTGGCTGCCTGCCTGTCTGACCCGTCCGCACGGCAGACAGGCTACGCACAGACAGGCAAGTGATCCCGCAGATTGACGCCGGGATTGCGGAAAAAGGCCGTTTATGGATGGACACTAGAAAATACCGGTCAATCCGTGGATGCAGGATCAACCGGCGGGGGAAAACCGGGATGCAGTATCCGGAGCGGATATGAAGGCTCCGGTTTTCCCGGAGCAAAGAACGAGGAGAATCTATGCCGACAGTAAACCAGCTCATCAGGAAAGGTCGACTGAAACCGAGGAAAAAATCCAAGACCCCCGCACTTCAGGGTTGTCCGCAAAAGAGAGGCGTATGTGTCCGGGTATATACATCTACGCCCAAAAAGCCTAATTCCGCTCTACGGAAAGTCGCCAGGGTCCGTTTGACAAACGGCATTGAAGTAACATCATATATTCCCGGTGTCGGCCATAATCTTCAGGAGCATTCGGTCGTACTTATCCGGGGGGGCCGCGTTAAGGACCTGCCCGGAGTCCGGTACCACATTATAAGGGGGACAATGGACACGACCGGCGTGGATGACCGCCGGCAGGGCCGATCAAAGTATGGGGCCAAGAAACCAAAAACCATTTAGCAGACAGCTCAAATACACCCGCTGTCCGATTATGGTGCCGGACCCGTTCCGTCATGGCGGAATTCATCACCCGTGCATGCGAATAAAACCAAGCGTCTTTATTCGCTAGCCGGTTCCTGAACGGGAGTCGGTTTTCCGGATACCCCATGAAGGACAACCTTCGAATCCGGTTTGCGCGGGGGAATATTTCAGCCTGTAATGTAAAGTTCAAGATTTTTCCGGAGAGTCTCTATGCCAAGGAAAAGAGTGGTCGCAAAAAGAGAACCCACGCCCGACCCGAAGTACAAAAATGTGCTGGCAGCAAAGTTTATAAACAATATGATGAAGAAGGGCAAAAAAAGTGTCGCCCGGTCCATTCTTTACAATTCTTTTGAAATTATAGAAAAGAAGACAAAGAAGGATCCTCTGGAAATATTTCACAAGGCGGTTGAGAATGTGAAACCCGCAGTTGAGGTCAAATCGCGGCGGGTGGGCGGGTCCACGTACCAGGTGCCTCAGGAGGTCCGCCCTGCCAGAAGACAGGCACTGAGTATTCGATGGATTATCAATTTTGCCAGGGCAAGAGGAGAAAAAACAATGGCTGCCAAACTGGCCGGAGAACTGATTGATGCGGCAAATGGCAGAGGCGCGGCGATTAAGAAAAAAGAAGACACACACCGGATGGCTGAAGCCAACAAGGCATTTGCTCATTACCGCTGGTAGCGCTTCATCGTTGAAAACAGCGGCCCGAAAGGCCGTTCGAGCGGACTCTCAGCCCAGTGTGGGTAGGGGAGAGCACCTGTTTATGGGAGTCAAGGAGGTTAGCAATGGCTAAGGAGAAATTTGAAAGGACGAAGCCTCATGTA